>JAGOVX010000024.1 GCA_018060465.1 Candidatus Saccharimonadota bacterium
CCATGACAGTGTTACAACGGGTAGTCCTCCACCCGAAACGGTAAACGTAGAGTCTGATAATCCGACTAACTGTAGGCTAATGATCGCTAAAGGCGTACTTGATATGTTAGCTGCAAATGGTGTACTTGAGGATCCAGAAGCTGCTAGACGAGCCAAAAAAATTGCAGATATGCTCGACTCAAAGTTGCCACACAAGGCGTAGTATGTGTTTCGATAAAATCAAACCTACCGTAACCTCGACAAACTAAAGATATTTTGGTATAATGGGAACCAAAGAGTTTCCGTTCTTTATTTGTAGATACGTGTACACATCTATAAAAGAAAAGAACAAACCACAGAATAGGTATGCTGAACCGTATTTTGTAAAACCAAGTCAATTACTAAAGGAGCCATATTTTAATATGCCTACAATAAACCAATTAGTGCGAAAACCTCGCAAGACGGCATTGAAAAAGTCAAAGTCGCCTGCGCTTGGCACCATTCACAACGCGCTAAAAACCCGTTACTACCAACAGGAAGCCCCACTAATGCGTGGTGTATGTATAAAAGTAACCACCAAAACACCGAAAAAGCCAAACTCGGCGCTTCGTAAGGTCGCTCGTGTTCGTTTGACCAACAAGCAAGAAGTTTGGGCATATATTGGCGGTGAAGGTCACAACCTACAAGAACACGCTGTTGTGCTGGTTCGTGGCGGTCGTGTACCAGATCTTCCAGGTGTGCGCTACCATATTGTTCGTGGTGCCCTCGACCTTCAAGGAGTGAGTGGACGCAAACGTGGCCGTAGCAAGTACGGTACCAAAAAGGAGTCTAAGTAATGCCACGAAAAGTAACGAAAAAGCTCCAGCGTGAGCTAAAACCTGATCGAAAGTATCAGAGTGTGCTTGTACAACGCCTTATCAACAAAAGCATGCTTGATGGCAAAAAACTTGTTGCCGAACGTGCCGTATATGGCGCACTAGAGCAAGCTGCTAAAAAGCTGAATAGCGAAGACCCACTAGAGGTATTTGAAAAAGCGCTAAAGAACGTATCGCCAAACTTTGAAGTAAAAAGCCGGCGTGTTGGTGGTGCAAACTACCAAATTCCATTTCCGGTTGCTGGTCATCGCCAACTTCACTATGCATATAGCTGGTTGGTACAGAGTGCCCGCGCCCGCAGCGGTATGCCCTACGAGCAGCGCCTTGCGCTAGAAATTGTAGATGCCTACAACGAAGCCGGTAGTGCCTTCAAGAAAAAAGAAGACACCCACAAAATGGCCGAAGCCAACCGAGCATTTGCTCACTTCGCCCGCGGCTAGTCATCGACAAAGCCAACTAAACCGCCCCAACACAGTACATGCCGGGGCGGTTTTTTATGCAACTACGTAGTGGGTAGGCCTGGTGACGTCGCGCTACGCTACCACTACGAAGTTAAAATCCAGCGAATAACATCTTGCTTGATGCGGTTGTATTCTTCTTCGGTGTATTGCATATTGGCAATGCAAAAACGTTTGCCGGCGATATGAGAGCAAAACATGCAGTCCATCAGATCGTAACAATCTTGAATAAAGAATGAATTTGAGATTTTTGCACTCCAAATTACATTAAAACTATTGGTGCACAGCTGGCTGTCTTCGATGCGAATACTGTAGCTACTCGTTTGTGAACGAGAGCATGCCACCACATATTCATTGTTGGTGCTACCTTCGCAAAAAAGTACGTTTTTTGAAGTATGAACATCAGATGAGCGATATACGTTTTCACTGCCGTAAATATTATCACTTTCGCTAATATTCAAGCTATCTATCTCACGCTCGGTGGTGGTAAGGTTGGTTTCGCTCCAGGCTACCAGCACGTCTTCGAGTGAATTGAGTGGGCGTGTAGGGATCATCCAGTCTACTTCGCCGGTGTGTCCCGACTTTTTTTTGTGCGCGTTTTTGAGAGTAATAAATTTTGAAGGGTTCACAGAGATCGCCCAAGTCGGTTCGTTGGTGGTTGCGTCATATACCTGCTGAGGTAGGCGTAGGTCGAATGCAAATTTTTGCATTGCTTGTTCAAGTGATAGTGGATTTTGATATCCAAAAACACCTCCCACTACCTTGTCTAGTATCTCTTTGGCTTGTGTTGCATCCATGCTATATCCTTTCCTGCTTATCGGGGCTACTGCTTTGTGCGCGTAAAAAGTCGGCGAGGGTAGGTGTGTGATCTTTTTTGATCACTGGTGGTGCTACCTGCGTAATTTCTGGCTTCAGGGTTGAAGTGCTTGTGTGGTTCCAGGCATGTGTGCCGCTCATTTCATAGGATGATTTTTGCTCATTGCCATGTGCCGCAGTATGCGAAGAATCTACCGTAGGATGAGCTAACTCGGCAATAACACTTTCCTGAAACTTTGTCGGTAGTTCGGTCGTCGTGTATTTCTTCAGCTCGATATCATGTGGAGCTCCTGAACCGCTAAATTCCATGGTCGTTGCTTTTATGCATGGCAAGATTTGTCCTTCACTACTGAGGCGCAGCAAGCATTCGCGACTATTTAGCGATGTAAGTATACGAACTCGTAGCTCATTCTCCTTGTTGCCGATTTCTTTTTCTTCCACCATCAATTCTTTTGGCAATTCAATCGTCAGGTTACCCTCGAGCGCTCGCGCATCTTCCTCAGAAACTCTGAATACATAGTAATTTGCGACGTTGGCAAATATGGCATCTTGCAGCGGCTTTTCAATTTGACCAAAATACTGCTGTGTTAAAAAGACGAATAAATTGTACTTGCGTGCCTCGGCCAGTATCTGTGCAATTGCGGGGTTCTGTATGACTGAAACCTCGTCTATAATCAATATAACTTTTTCATTGAAACTACGTGACTGGGCGAGGAGAAATAGCTGCTGAATCAAAAGTCCGGCAACGGTTTTTACTACTTTTTCGCCCATGCTCACTTTATTGAGCGAAAATACTGTCAGAGGACTTGTGTTGATGATCTTTGCCAAGGATGTGGCGTTGTCATTTTGCTCGCCGAGGCTTGGCTGCATTTGCATCTCCTCTACTAGGCTTACAATGGGGGAAATAGCTTCGTTGTAAAACTTTGTGCGCATCTCGTTGAAGTCGCCGCCAAAGAATTTCACTATATTTTCCGGTATGTACTTCTCGACGTGCTTTATCAGATTTGCGCGGTAATCAATATCGGTCAAAAAACGTTTTAAATTGTCGAGGCTCATTACTTGGCCGGTCATCAGGACATACAAGCTAAAGCGCATCACACGTTCGAGCTTGGGATTGTGCTGGTCGGCCAAAAGCGATTTGAAAAGAGTTCCAGTAAGTTCGGTTGCTGCCGAAATATCGGTGCCTGCTCCTGCAAATAGCTCGGCACCATCGTCTTGTCCCTTAAAACGTATCACATTGGTGCCGGCAATACCGCCCAAATCATCTTCTAACGATGCATGGGGGTCTATTACAACAACACGGTATTTCTGACGATTCATTGCGTTCGACAGTAGCTTGTGGGTAAAAAGTCCGATTAGTTTTGATTTGCCGCTGCCACTGGCGCCGATAATAAACGAATGCTTGTCGAAATCGTAGCTTTCAAGCGGCAAAAAATAATTTTTCGGCATGTAGGGAAACGTATCAACCTCGAAAATAGCGCCCATACTGTCGCTGCGCATGACATGCAGCGATTTTTGTATATCAAGATACTTTGGTTGCTTTTTGCGAAGATATTTTGAATTGGCAAGAAAATCAATTGCGAGCAAATGAGAGGGCAATGCCAGTAGCCTTTTCGAGCCCATACTATAATTTCCGGCTGCATCTTTAAAGCAGAACTGTGCGGTGCAAATAGCCTTTTCGACGTTGATAGTACGAATCGTCACCGAGGCCCACTCGAGCACCTTACCTCGTTTTACCTGGTATTTTTCGCGTATGTCCAGAATGTTGCCGCCAGGTACAAACTGCAAGAAACGCTCGTTAACTGTTTGATTGGGCGGCGAAAGTTGCTCGGGCTCGATTGGTCGTACAACAATGCCGTCAAGATTGTTTGAAAGCGACCCAATATCTTTGTTGGTACCGGCGTAGTAGTGAACGGTACCGTCTTTTATGTGAAGCAGTACCATCCAGCTACGTAAAAAGCCGATATACTGTGAAATTGCCAAGATTGTTTTCGACCAATCTTCAGGAGTGTATTCGTCGCGCATCAAATATAGCTCAAACCAGTGGCTGTAGCCTAAGTGCTTGTGCGGTTGCGTCATGCCTTCTAGTATAGCGTAAAAATATGCGATGATTTAGCAAAATGTGCTACGGCGTAAAAATGTGGCTACTTGACGCGTGTCGTTGCGGGTACTACTTTTACAGTTAGCAAAAATGCCAACACGATGGCAAACCCACACATGATTGAGGGAATACCAGCAGTAGTAGACCTATCTATGATATTTATTGCCGTAGTAGGGATAAAAAGCGCCAAATAGCCACCAAAAAGCGCGTAGAGGGCTTGACGTCGGTTTTTGGGCAGTTTAGGTGCCCACTTCCACGCAAAATGAGTACCGACAAGCATCCATCCGTAGTAATACAGCGTGTACCAGGGTGCGAGGCCACTTGCCGTATCAAAGACTGCATAGTTCGCATAGCAAGTATGACCACTGATAGCGTTTGTTACAAAGGCAAAATAACCTATAAATAGTGCTGCCGATGCATATGCAAGTGCAACAATAGCTCCTGCCTTCTTTTTCGCCACTACATACGCGAGATGAAGCCCTAGCGGAGGCAACATCGTAATAGAAACGTAGCCAATTTGCGACCACGTGCCACCTTGTAGTGCGAAGCCACCGCATAGTAAAAATTCCGTGCCTTGAAAAATTGCTAAGAATACCAGAATAGCTACTACTAGTCGCGTAAGAGTTGTTGTAGAATAGCGCCACACAGTATATACGGCAAATGCAATTTCCAGGGTAAACGTAGCCAGCATGACAGGTGGTGAAAAACAGTATAATTTAAGGGACTTTTTGTTCATATACGTTCGAGTATACCATAGCGCTACGATGACATATGCTGTGGGGTGGGCCACGCTAAAAGTAGCTACGAGCGAGCGATACTACGGCACGCGCACACAAATTAGACAAGGCATAGAAAAATAGTAGAAGATCTGGTATACTTTCTCTGAAGCGCTATTTATTATGGCAAAAAATAACCTAATGTAACTGCACCAAGAGAAAGAGGAAAACCACATGGCACAACAAGACGTCCCGCTAAAGGACTATCGAAATATTGGTATTATCGCGCATATCGATGCGGGTAAAACCACAACAACTGAAGGTATTCTGTACCGAACTGGCCTCAGCCACAAAATTGGTGCTGTGCATGATGGCGAAACAACCACTGACTGGATGGAGCAAGAGCGTGAGCGTGGTATTACTATTACTTCTGCAGCGGTTACCTGTTTCTGGAAAAACCACAAAATTAACATTATCGACACACCTGGTCACATTGACTTTACTGCCGAAGTAGAGCGTAGTTTGCGTGTGCTCGACGGTGCTGTCGTAGTATTCGATGGCAAAATGGGTGTTGAAGCACAGACTGAAACTGTCTGGCGTCAGGCAAACAAGTACGGTGTGCCTCGTATTTGTTTCATCAATAAAATCAACCAAACTGGTGGCGATTTCTTCAAATCACTCGAGAGCATTCATACTCGTTTATCAAAGCACGCCTTGCCGATACACTTGCCAATTGGGTTTGAAAAGGAAATTAACGGTGTAGTAGACCTCGTTGATATGAAGGCCTACACCTACAACGAGTTCCACGACCACGAATTGATAGTCGGTGATATTCCTGAATCAATGCAGGAAAAAGCAAAGAACGCCCGTGCACTACTCGTAGAAGCAGCGGTTGAAGCAGACGATGCATTGATGGAGAAATTCTTTGATGGTGGTGCTGATGCAATTAGCGTTGATGAACTGCGCGTCGCACTTCGCAAGCGAGTACTCGCTGGCGACTTCTATCTAGTAACTGGTGGTGACGGCCGCGGTGTGATCGTTGAAAAGGTACTCGACCTAGTGACCGAGTATCTGCCAAGCCCACTTGATACTGGTGAAATTTGGGGCGTGAACCCTAAAACTGGCGACGAAATTAGCCGAAAACCAGAAGTTAGCCAGCCGATGGCCGGTCTTGCGTTTAAAATCGCTACCGACCCATTCGTAGGCAAGCTAATATTTGTTCGTGTCTACTCGGGTACTCTAAAGGCCGGTAGCTACGTTATGAATACAACCACTGGTGAAAAAGAACGAGTTGGACGTATCGTACGTATGCATGCCGACAAGCGTGAGGAAATCGACGAGATCCATGCAGGTGACATCGCCGCAGTGGTAGGCCTAAAGAGCACCTTTACGGGTCATACATTGTGTGACGTGTCACATCCGATTGCCCTTGAAAGTATTACATTCCCAGAGCCGCCAGTTGCGATTGCGGTAGAACCAAAGTCAAAGGCCGACCAAGAAAAAATGGGCATTGCCTTGCAGCGTCTTGCAGAAGAAGACCCTACATTTCGTATTCATACCGACGAGGAAACTGGTCAAACTATTATGAGCGGAATGGGTGAGCTTCACCTCGAGATTTTGATCGATCGTATGAAGCGCGAATTTAAGGTAGAGGCAAACGTAGGTGAACCACAAGTTGCCTTCCGTGAAACGATTCGTGGCACCAGCGAAGTACAGGGCAAGCACGCCAAGCAATCTGGTGGTCGTGGTCAGTACGGTGACGTATGGGTGCGTTTTGAGCCAAATGAGTCGGGTAAAGGATTTGAGTTTATCGATGCGATCAAGGGTGGTGTGGTTCCTCAGGAATACCGTCCTGCGGTCCAAAAAGGTATTCGAGAAACGCTTGATGGCGGTGTGATCGCCGGCTATCCTGTTGTCGACATCAAGGCGACGCTATACGATGGAAGCTACCACGATGTTGACTCATCAGAACTCGCATTCTCACTTGCCGGTAGCCTTGCTGCTCGCATAGGTATAAAACAGGCAAAGCCAGTACTCCTAGAACCTGTCATGTTGGTAGAGGTAACGACCCCAGAAGATTTCATGGGTGATGTGATCGGTGACCTCAACGCACGACGTGGCCGCATCGACAGCATGGAAGATCTTGCGGGTGCAGCCAAGCTAATAAAAGCACACGTACCACTGGCGAACATGTTTGGGTACACTAACGACATTCGTAGTATGAGCCAAGGTCGTGCAGCGAGTACGATGGAGCTAGACACCTACGAAGAAGTACCACCGAACGTTGCACAAGAAATTGTTGAAAAACGTAGCTCAAAGTAGAGCCTACGCTAAAAAAAGCCTCCTGATACGGAGGCTTTTTTGTAGCAATTACAAGCACATGCTTTAGAGAACGGTTCTCTAAAATAAATAAAATGTTGTGTGGTATATGTTTACTGTACGACATATCGAATGCGTACACTATTTGTCTATAGTATCTAGGTAGCGTATGAGTAGCTGCACTATCTCGCTATCCTATTTATGTCTAAAATTTTTTCTATATCCATCCTTAGCACTAAACTCATACGCGTTTAAGAAAGATTCGGGTTTTAATGTCGTGATAGCAACGTGTTCAACATCAATCGTTGCCAGCGCAGCTTCGACAGAACGACTTATTCTATCTCGCGTCAGTATATCGCTGCCAGCAAACGCGACCAGTAATCCATTACTAGCAATAAACTCATGTTCATGTTCATCATGGAGCACAAACCCAAGATCACTCATTGTCGCGACAAGTTCCTCCCACCGTTCCTGTAGCCACTCTTTACGTACTAGCAA
The DNA here is from genome assembly GCA_018060465.1 of Candidatus Saccharimonadota bacterium. Classification (GTDB taxonomy): domain Bacteria; phylum Patescibacteriota; class Saccharimonadia; order Saccharimonadales; family Saccharimonadaceae; genus UBA1020. Next base: position 7,763 of record JAGOVX010000024.1, read on the forward strand.
ATCAATGTCACCGAACTCTTTGAAGGCACCAAGATACAGTGAAACACCTTGCGAACCGTAGAGAATTGGCCGTATCGCATTCTTTTGTAATGAGTCAATAATACGTATTGTTTCTTGGGGCAGAGTATTCATACCTACTAGTATTACGCACCGAAGATAAATAACCTAGGTATTTATTGGACAAAACTATCTTGCAGAGTATGGAACAGTTCGTTGCAATCACAAGCATATGCAGTATACTATGGTGTATATATTGCTCACAATAAATATAAATATTTGAAAGGTATCATATGCTAAAAAGAATATTGCTAACACTTGTATTAACTGCAGTACTATCTGTGGGGCTTGCGGCTCCAACATTTGCACAGGATGGGCTGTCTGGTTCGGATGATTCATCGTCATCAACCACACAATCAGGCGATGAGAACGAAAATGAGACAGAAACAGAGACGGAAACTGAAGACTCGTCTATGTCACGACATTCAGGTAGGATAAAAGATCGTATTGCCGAGCGTCGAGCGCAGCTTGAACAGAAAATTGAAGCATCAAAAGCAAAACGTGCCGAGCGCCTTGAGGGTCGACGCATGGAACTATGTCAAAAACGACAAACGAAGATAAATCAGCTTATCCAGTCAAGCTCAACTCGAGCAAAGGCAAAACTAGCGGTATTCCAAAAGATCCAACAAAATGTAAAAGATTTTTACGTAAAGAAACAACTGGCAGCTGAAGGATACGACGCAGCGGTAGCAAAGGCAGATCAAGCTCAGGCGGATGCAATTGCAGCAATTGATGCAACCCAAGCACTAAACTTTGACTGTACCGCGGTAAAAGATTCACAGCCAGGCCAGGCAATTAGCACTACAATGAAAGCTCGTCACGCTGCCCTGCAAAGTTATAAAAATGCCGTACACGACCTAATTGTGCTAGTAAAACACGCACTCCAGGCTAGTCAACCAGCAGCTAACGATGCGGTAAAGGAGTAATCATATGAAGAAAACATCAGGATTTGGCGTTGTTGCGGTAGTGGTTTTCGTAGGTGTTCTAGCTATCCTAGGCGGGCTAGGCTATGTGTTCTGGAAAAACTATCTAAATACGCCACAGCAAAATAGCACCACATCTTCAGTTAGCAGTGCGTCAGATGATACCAAGTCGGAGGTAAGTGCAGCGTCAGTGAAGCCGGTCACCTCTAGTTCTGATCTCGACAAGGTTGATTCTATGCTTAAGGCTACCGATGTTGACGACAGCGATGCGACCAGCGCCCAGTCGCAAGCTGCGCTATAGTAGCTGACACTGAGACACTACACCTGTTTCCCACCCACGCGTAAACCATTGTACGCGCTGTGCTGCCGAGCCGTGCGTCCACGTTTCAGGATTTACGTAGCCAGTACTATTTGCCTGAATACGATCATCTCCCACTGCTGATGCTGCGCTCATGGCTTCCTGGATCTCGTCGGGAGATTCAAATACGCCACGATCTCGTATTGAATTGGCCCACAGTCCGGCATAGCAGTCGGCTTGTAGTTCTAGCTTTACAGATAAACTATCTTCGCCAGTAGAGGCTAAGCCTCCGCTCGACGACTGAACTTTTTCCATAGTTCCTAGCACATTTTGCGCATGATGCCCCATTTCGTGAGCAATTACATATGCCTGCGCCACATCGCCGTTGCTACCACCCAATTTGGCCGACAAGACATCAAAAAATGTTTCGTCTAGGTAGATGGTTTGATCGTTGGGGCAGTAATGTGGCCCCATATCTGTAGTTGCAATACCACAGCCAGAACGAGTGGCAGTGCGAAATAGTACAAGCCGTGGCTCGCTATACGTCAAGCCTTGTGCACGAACTGCGTTGCTCCAGTACTGTGAGGCCGAGCCAACAACGGTAGATGCAAACGTCTCGTACGAATCGCTGCCTTGGTATTCGGTGGGCTGCTGCCCGGTCTGACGTGTTTGAGTGGCTACGCCGCTTGCATCGATAACTTGTTGCAGTAGCGCAGGGTCCACACGTACGCCCAGCAACCCGAGAACTAGTACGATGCCAAGAGTAATAACACTTCCCGAAATGCCTGGCGGCAGTAGGGGCGTTTCGGTACCACGACGGTCTTCTACGTTGCCACTATTTCCTAATTTATCCCAAAGTGCCATGCGTTCTCCTATGTATATATTGTATTGTACAGTGAACACGGCGTTACGCGTCAAATATTATTAAACCTCTTTACGTCAAGCCTAAAACTCTGTATAATTGATACTAATGCGCCTGCGAGGTGTTTTTGCACTAAGCACTTTAAACGCTATTACAAATTTAATATAAATGGAGAAAAATCTCGATGGCAGATTTCGATCGAAGCAAGCCGCACGTCAACGTTGGTACCATGGGTCACGTTGACCACGGTAAAACAACGCTAACAGCCGCTATTACAGCTGTACTAGCAAAAAAATTACCAAGCGCCGTAAACAAACCGGTTGCATATGACCAAATTGACAATGCACCAGAAGAAAAAGCACGTGGTATTACCATTGCAACTTCTCACCAAGAGTACGAAAGTGAAAAACGACACTACGCACACGTCGACATGCCAGGTCACGCCGACTACGTAAAGAACATGATCACTGGTGCTGCACAGGTAGACGGTGCAGTGTTGGTAGTATCAGCTGCCGACGGCCCTATGCCACAAACCCGCGAGCACGTATTGCTTGCTCGTCAGGTAGGTGTACCAAAGATCGTAGTATTCCTAAATAAAATGGACATGGCCGACCCAGAGTTGGTAGAACTTGTTGAAATGGACGTACGTGAGCTTCTTACCAAGAACGGTTTTGATGGCGACAACGCTCCAGTCATTAAGGGTTCTGCACTAAAAGCACTCGAAGGCGATGCTGCCAACGAAGATGCTGTTATGGAATTGGTTGCAGCTATGGACGATTACATTCCAGAGCCAACCCGTGAAATGGACAAACCATTCCTTATGCCTATCGAAGACGTCTTTAGTATCAAGGGTCGTGGTACCGTTGCAACTGGTCGTATCGAAACAGGTATCGTAAAGCTAAACGACGAAGTTGAAATCGTTGGTATTCACGACAACAAAAAGACTGTTGTAACAGGTATCGAGGCATTTAAGAAGAACCTCGACCAAGGTCAAGCTGGCGACAACGCTGGCCTACTACTTCGTGGTATCGAGCGTGATGACATCGAACGTGGACAGGTGATTTCAAAGCCAGGTTCTATTACACCTCACACAGAGTTTGAAGCTGAAGTATACGTACTGAAAAAGGAAGAAGGTGGTCGTCACACACCATTTGCAAAGGGCTACAAGCCACAGTTCTACTTCCGTACAACTGACGTAACTGGTGAAGTTGAACTTCCAGCTGACAAAGAAATGGTGATGCCGGGTGACACCGTTACCTTTAAGGTAAAACTACTTGCTCCAATCGCTATGGAACAAGGTCTTAACTTCGCGATTCGTGAAGGTGGACGCACTGTTGGTGCTGGTGTAGTAACAAAAATTGTAAAATAATTTTGTTGCAGCCACATTAAAAACTATACCCCGAGTATTCGGGGTATAGTTTTTTTGTTCGCTACATTACATGGATATTCCGCACTCAGCTAGAGTGCGGAATATCGCTCATCTAGCTGGGTGCGGTGTCAAAACTGAATCCGCACGAGGATGTCGCTTCCAAAAGTGACAACGCATGGTTGCTTCTTTAGACGCAAGCGTTTCTGTAGTAGAGTGCATAATTGCCCATATTTGTCTTTGAAAGGCGCACAGTTGATCACCTTTTGTTCAGATTTGTGCAGCTTATACGCGAACTCTGATTTACGGTAGTTCTTTGCAACTTCTGCGTGAAAGACGATGTCGTCCGCCAAGCGATGGAACATTACGAGGTCCCATAGTTCGTTTGCTCTTTTCAAAGCGTTTTTAAGCCACATTGCAACTCCTAGTGTCCTGGTGGGGGTTCAGAATATACGTACTATACCACAAACAGTAGCTTCAGCCAATACTAATGCCAGGGTTGTGTAGCCACACTAGTACACATACGTATGGCAGTAGCACTGATAGTATTGCCAGTAACGCAATTATCTGGTAGTATACTCATACAAACAATCGTACCGACAACTCAGCACTGGCGACGACTCAATACCGACTAGTGCAGAGGTTACGGTGCATAATATAAAGGAGTAATAGCAATGGCTAAAGAAGAAGGCCTAAAAATTCGTATTCGCCTGAAGGCATACGACCACAAGGTAATAGACCAATCTGCCAAACAAATTATCGACACGGCAATTCGTACCGGTGCAAGTGTAGCTGGCCCTGTACCACTACCAACTCGTAAAAGCACATTTACGGTAATTAAAAGTCCACATGTGTATAAAACAGGTGGTGAAGCGTTTGAAATGCGTGTTCACAAGCGTTTGATAGATATTACTAATGCAACACCAAAAACAATCGATAGTCTGCAAAATCTTAGCTTGCCAGCTGGAGTTGATGCAGAAATTCGCATGTAATCTAGTATTAGTAGCATAGCCTACATAAAAACTACAGCCCTGTATCAGGGCTGTAGTAATTTTCGTATATAAACCCGTCCGGAGCTACACAGCATTCAGGGCGTCATAGAGTGACTCTATACGTATATGCATAGACGCAATCAAGAACGCGAACATCAGAATAACAGCACCGATGATAATCCAGTGCAGTGTGTCTTCTGAAAATGAAACAGTCATAAAGTTGCGAGGTTCTTTAACAACACGGAATGACTGCATTGCAGGCTTTCGTGATGATTTCTTCGCAGTAGTATGCCGTTTTACGGGTGCCTTAGCTGATTTTGTAACTTTACGTGATGTAGTAGATCGTTTTTGTACCATAATATCTTTAGTATACAGCTTGTGCTTAAAATGTCTAGCGTGTATTATGATTTGTACTATGGTTTCCAAAAAAATATCTCGTTCAAAAAAAGCCGAAACAGACGGCACATATTTACTAAAAGTTGTCATGTACCTGTTGTTTGGTTCGCTATGGATAAAATTTGGTGAACCCATACAAGTAGGGGCGTTGTTGGTGCATGGGTTGCCATTTGGCTTGCTTGTGGGGCTACTTTTTGCACGTCACGATCATTTCCAGGTAGACAGAAAAATTGAATATGTACTGCTGCTTGTGATGGCAGTTATCACCTATTTCCTGCCCGCGGGCATAGTGATATAGCGTCAACGCGTTCAAAAATGAACTGTAGGCTACACCCCTTGACGTACTAGGGTTGGGTGTGCTATAGTTCTTAGGTAACTTATTACGTAATAACAACTCGTTCTTGGTGAATGTAAAGGTCCCAGGTTTTTCTGTAGCGATTTCGTGAGGGAAAAACAGGTGAAACCGTACGCCACCAAGGATTTTAAATGGGAAAAGGATAGAAGTCATGAAAGCACTTCTCGGTACCAAGATTGGTATGACCCAAATCATAGCCGAAGATGGCGTAGCTACTCCAGTTACGTTGATTCAGGCTGGCCCATGCACCGTGACTCAGGTGAAGTCTGTCGATACTGACGGCTACAACGCAGTGCAAGTGGGTTTTGATGAGGGTAAGAACCTGAGCAAGGCCGTCGCTGGACACGTCAAGTCTAGCAAAGTTTCGCCGAAGCATATTCGGGAGTTTCGTGTCGATGAATTACCAGCTGATTTGAAAGTTGGTGATGCAATCGACGTAAGTGCGTTCGAGCTAGGTGACGTCGTAGACGCTACTGGCACGAGCAAAGGAAAGGGGTTTGCCGGTACGGTAAAACGCCACAATTTCAACACTTCAAAAAAGACCCACGGTGGAAACGGCAACGTACGTAAGCCCGGTTCTATTGGGTCAATGTATCCACAAAAGATTTTCAAGGGAAAGCGTATGGC
>JAGOVX010000057.1 GCA_018060465.1 Candidatus Saccharimonadota bacterium
GGTAACAACTATTCTAGCGAAGTGCAGAGATGTTTTTTAGTTGGTGGTGCACTTGGGAGTGGAATGGAGGTGGCACTGATTGACGAATCACTCACCCATAGACTTATTATTATGCAGACCGATGAACGATACGGTACATTACAGAGCCTAGATTGTAACTGGCGACAGATTTTGCAGGCTGGATTTAACCCAAAGAACGCCCAGGTCTACCCTATCCTGGTAAACGACGAGGAGACGCTAGCCGAGGCAAGCTTACGCTATAATCAGACACTGCAAGAACAGTTTGATGCAGCGGACTACCGTATTGGTCAATTTGGCATCGGTACCGATGGTCACACGGCTGGTATCAAACCAGATTCTGTAGCGACCCGGTCTCGTCAGTTAGTGGCGGGCTATGTAGCCGAAGATTTCTCTCGAATCACAATGACGTTCGCTGCAATAAAAAGACTCGACGCAGCCTACTGCTTCGCATTTGGCACCAACAAACAGCTGGTTGTTGAGCAACTCAAAGAAAATAACGCCCCTCTAGATACGTTCCCTGCTGGCGTGATCGCCGCAGTACCCATAAGTACAATTTACAGCGGAAACGCAGACACCTAACGTAAAAAGGATATGACATGAATATAGCAGTTGTTGGTCTTGGCAAAATGGGTGCACAAATCGCGATGCGGTTACTCGGTGCAGGACACACAGTAATAGCGATCGATCATAGTAGTGAAGCAGTGGCAGAAATAGCTTCGTCTGGCGCACTCTCAGCCCAGAACCGTGCCGATGCGGTTGGTTTATTTGGCTCGGAACAAGTTATTGTCTGGCTGATGATTCCAGCGGCATTTGTTTCCGATGAAGTATCGGCGTGGCTGCAGGTCCTGCCGCCTGAGAGTATATTAATTGATGGCGGCAACACCGATTTTCGCGCTACAAAGCAGCATACACAGCGCTGCCAAGAAAAGAACGTTCAATTTATTGATGTTGGTGTCAGCGGTGGAATCCTGGGCACAACAAATGGATTTTCTATGATGGTGGGCGGCGACGAAGCGTCATATAAGACGGTACAACCCGTCCTCGATGCACTCGCCCAACCACGCGGTGGCTATGACTATTTTGGTGAAGCGGGATCGGGTCATTACGTGAAGATGGTTCATAACGCCATCGAATACGGCATGATGGAAAGTCTTGCCGAAGGGTATCGAATGCTTAAAGAAGGTCCGTATGCACACCTCGATCTTTCCAAAGCTGGTGTGGTGTGGCAAAAATCGAGCGTTATCCAGAGCACACTGAACGAACTTGCGAGTGAAATTGTCGCCCAAGACCAAGAGCTTACAAAAGCGTCTGGTTACGTTGCTGAATCAGGTGAAGCCCGCTGGACAACCGAGGTTGCGAAAGAGCGTTCTATCGAATTGCCAGCGATTCAAGCCGCGCTCGATGTGCGTGTTCGGTCCACTACTGGCACCGTGAATTACACCACAAAACTACTTGCAGCACTTCGAAATAAATTTGGTGGTCATGATATCAATAAAACCGAGCACGGCAATGAGTAATGCGTCGACTATTGAATTGACACCGGCGTTTATCGTCATATTTGGCATTACTGGCGATCTTGCAGTTCGTAAATTATTGCCGGCACTATATGAACTACAGAAAAATAATCTTTTGCACACTGAGACAAGAATCATTGGCATTACCCGCCATCAACAAACGGTTGATGATGTTCTAAAAAAAGCCGAGCCCAGTATACTATCACGCGACGGACGACTCAATAACGAAATAATAGCGGCACTTCACGACCGAATGGAACTGTTTTCGATGCAGTCTGCGCTAGTAGATGATTACCCTTCGCTTGGGCAGCATCTTGACTCACTCGAGGATGAAGCTGGTCTATGCATTAATCGATTGTTCTATTTGGCAGTACCGCCACAAATTTCGATGTCGATTATTTCTCATCTCGGAGAAAGTGGCCTGAGAAACGGCTGCCATTCTCATGGCAATGCTGCCTGCCTATTGCTCGAGAAGCCATTTGGTTTTGACTGTACAACGGCCCAAGAACTGATTGATGCGACGACTGCCTATTTTCATGAAGATCAAATATTTCGAATCGATCACTATTTGGCAAAAGAAACTGTTCAGAATATGGTCACCTTTCGGTTCCGCAACCCACTGTTTGAAGATATTTGGGACAATAAGCATATCGAGAGTATCGATATCGCTGCTCATGAAAAAATAGACATCGAGGGTCGAGCAAATTTCTATGAATCTGTTGGTGCGCTGCGCGATTTAATTCAGAGTCATTTGCTTCACATTATGTCGGTCGTGATGATGGATCGACCAGGCGATATTCCCGATGCAAATGCAATGCACGACGCACGACTTAAAGTACTCGAACACATTGAACCGGTACCAGCAGACAAAATCGAGCAGCGCGTGGTACGCGGACAATACGAAGGCTACAAAACAGAGGCCGACAGTCCAAAATCAGAAATAGAAACGTTTGTTTCGTTGAAGCTTTTTTCGCGTGATCCAGACTGGTCTGATGTGCCAATTTATTTGACCACCGGCAAAGCCATGGAAAGTAAATATACTCGCATTACCATTTGTTTTAAAGCAAAACATTCCGATCAAGAACATACCAACCAACTGATATTTTATATTCAACCCAACGAAAGTATTGTTGTAAAGCTCTGGATCAAAAAACCTGGCTTTAAACGAGAGCTACAAACTGCCCCCATGAGCTTTTCATACGATCAATTATTTACTGCACACGGGCATCCTGACGCGTACGAACGCGTGCTTATCGACGCAATACGCGGCGACAACAGTCTGTTTGCCACCAGCGACGAAGTGATGGCAGCCTGGCGCATTTTACAGCCAGTGATTGATAATTGGTCTAAAAGCGACAAAGGGCTTGTCTCCTACAAAAAGGATTCGAGTGGTCCTGATCTCAGCACACTGCAATAGCACATCGACAACGCATGGGCCTGTGCGATACTTTAGTGCGTAAAGGCGAAAGACAGATCGCCTCAAAAATAAATTTGCGTGTAGCTTATGATTATTGTTAGAATGAAATTAAATATGGAAAAAACTAAAACAAACATTGTTATTGTTGGAGGCGGCTTTGGTGGTGTTAAAGCCGCTGAAGCATTGCATAAAAGCGGTTTGTGTACTATAACGCTCATTTCAGATAGGCCTGATTTTTGGTACTACCCAAGTCTCTATCGAACGGCGACCGGCGCTCCTGAGCAGCTTTCGGCTACTCCGCTGAGTGATCTATTTCATGATACAAATGTACAAATTATTATTGGAAAAGCAAAGCTTCTTCACCAGACAAAAAAACTACTCGTACTAGAAAACGGCACATCGGTCGAATACGACGAGCTGATTCTTTCGCTTGGCGTGGTCACAAATTACTTCGGTATTAAAGGACTTGCAGAATTTTCATACGGCATAAAATCGGTCAGCGAGGCCAAAGAACTCAAAACACACCTTCATCGACAGTTGCTCGACGACAAAAAACCAGATCTGCACTATATTGTCGTA
>JAGOVX010000058.1 GCA_018060465.1 Candidatus Saccharimonadota bacterium
ATGTTGATGTTTATGCCTATATGTTTTCTATAGCTATTGTTTCACAAAAGCGTACCATTCACAACTGGTATACTAGGGTGAATGAAACAGGCCGTAAACCCAGATGATTTTATAGTTTCTCGCAAACGGAAAAAGTATAAATTTGCTATGTTTTTCAATTCTTCATTGTGCTTCGAGTATGACGAATTTCTATCAGACAATCGCCCAAAGCTTGCAGACTTTCAAAATATAACCCTTGAAGTTGGGGCAGGAACCGGACTTTTTAGTGTAGAGCTTGCAGCGAGGCATCCGCAGCGTGCCTTCATTGCTATCGACGTAAAGGCAGATCGATTGCAAAAAGGTGCCTACGAGGCTGAGGCACGCGGTCTGGAAAATGTTTGGTTTGTTCGTGCCCGTGCCGATCAAATCGATGAACTATTTGAACCAGCCTCCATTGCCACAATTTGGCTCACATTTCCCGATCCGTTTCCGCGTCCGCGCAGTGCACGGCGTCGTCTGACGCACCCACTTTACCTACATAAATATGCTCTCCTGCTGCAAGGTTCAACCTTGGGGAAGGTAAAAAACTACGATTTTGGCAACGTCTACCTAAAACATGACAATCTCAACTTCTTTACATGGAGTCTTGAACAGCTAGTTCAGCAGCATTGGGATATTACAGAACTTTCGTTCGACCTGCACGATTCAATGCTCGATGATGAATATAAAACTAAAACAACCTATGAAATACGCTGGCTCAATGAAGGCCTAACGACAAAATTTGTAAAGGCTGGTAAAACCAAAAATAGTGAACTGCACTAGCGCATAGTCGAGGGTAGTTGCGTCAGTATCGTACGAACAGTCGTAGAGAGCGCTGGGTAGGTGTCGAAATCAGCATCTGGTGGAATAATCACGGCACCTTCACCTTCGTAGACTTCTAGATTTGCAGTATCGGCATTTTCTAGTAGGTAAAAGCTAACCCAGCGTGGCTTGCCATCATTCACACGTTCTTGGTACACGGCGCAAATATATCGTAGCTCATCCGTAGAAAACCGTATATTTGTTTCTTCTTGCAATTCTCGCGCTGCTCCCTGGCGAGGAGTCTCATTACCTTCTACTGCACCACCAAATGCAGTTATCATGCCAGGATTATTAATGCCTGGGGTATGATCACGCTGTTGCAGTACAAAGCAGCCTTGCTTGTTGCGCACAAGCACATCTGCCACTTGTGCCACAGCGACATTTGTACGCAGCCAACCGTCAATCGAGCCAGCGCCCATACACAGAACTAGATGTCCAGCGTCTCGGTGGCGTTGGATCTCGCTCCATAATTCAGTGTTTAGCTCACTAATATGCACGGTGTTCTTCGTCACTAGCTTGTTGGTTAATTGTGCTGGCGACAGTATTTCGAGCGACGGGTCTTCACGACTTTGATAGGTTGGCAGCCAATATACTTCCTCGGCCACGCTGGCGCAGTTGGTATATTGCTCACGAACTTCATGTTGGCGAACATTTTGATGAGGCTGATACACCAGTACGACGTGGTCGGAAAGTTCACTGGCAAGCTGCAAGGTAGCCGCAATCTCTACCGGATGATGACCGTAGTCTGAGTACAAGTGTTCGCCTAGTTTTTCAAACCGACGATTAGTGCCAGGAAAATTAGAAAGTATGGTATCAAGGTTGGTCGTAGTCAGTAGTGCACTAGAATCATCCGCGAGATATTCTATGGCTTTTGCGACGAGCGTAGCATTACGGCGAGAATGCGCGCCTGGCAGAGGGATATCCATTGCTTCATTACTTCGTAGCCGCCACGAGGGTGCATCGGCTAGTTTTTCAAGATCATGCTCCCAGCCAATTGTATGCTTTGACTGCTGTAAAAATTGGCTAAATGCTGCCGTGTAGTCTTTTTCGGTAGGGTAGGTATCTGGATGGTCGTAGTCGAGGCTGGTAAGAAGCGATAGATAGGGGTGAAACTTCAGCATATTACGATCAAATTCATCGCATTCGTATATAAAATAGTTGCTTGATGGGTCGTAGGCACCACTGGGCCCAAACGATATGGTAGTACCAAGCGAGTAACTCACAGGAACACCAAGTTGCTGCATAGCCCACACCATCATACCAGTGGTCGTCGTTTTTCCATGTGTCCCAGAAATAGCGATCAACTGCAGATTTTTTTCATGCAAGAACTCTGCTAAAAACCCATCTCGCTTAACAGCACGTATGCCTAGCTCCGATGCTGCGACAAGTTCGGGGTGATCGTGGGGCAGTGCAGCCGTATAGACAAACCAGTCAATTGGTGTTGCCTCGTGCTCACGGCGCAGTAGTTCGCCCGATTGTGGTCCAATCTGCATGGTGATACCGCGTTGTTTCAGCAGCGTGGTCATCAAACTTTCCTCGAGGTCGCTTCCCAAAACTTCATACCCAGCATCGCACGCAATCTCTGCCAATGGGCCAATCGCCACACCACCTATACCGCTAAAGTAAACACGCATATGTATGTAGTATAATGAAACTACTACTAAATAACCAAATAAACAGATATATGATACGTGGGCTACTTCATCGACTTCTCATGCACCGTCATTTTTGGCGGCAGGCTACTTTTAGTGAGATCGCCGAATTGTATGCATCGCGGATGATGCGTATTTTTGCTCTGCGACTCGTTTCAGTGTTTGCTTCAGTGTACTTGTTGCAAAGTGGCTATACGTTATTGTTCATTACCTTGTTTTGGGTGGCATTTTATGGCATGCGCATACTTTTTTCTTGGCCATCAGCACTGTTGATTGCACGCCTAGGCCCGAAACACGCAACGTTTATTAGCAATATTGTGTCAGCCATAGGCATGGCTCTCTTGCCGCTTACATCGCAGTCGCCTTACGGTCTGCTGTTTCTCATCGTCTGGTGTACATTGCACGCGTACTCGGGCGCGATGAATGACATTGCGTATCTGGTAGATTTCTCAAAAGTTAAAAACAACAGTCATGCCGGCAAGGAGCTCGGTTTTATGAACTTGGTTGAAAAGATTGCGACAGGCCTTAGCCCATTTATTGGCGGGGCAATTGCGTATATGTTTGGGCCGTACTCCATTATGGTACTTTCAGCGGTGCTGTTTGTACTCTCAGCCATACCTTTGCTCGCAACGGCCGAGCCAACACAAACTCGCATCCCTATAAATTTCATTGACTTTCCATGGCGTACCACCTGGCGATCGTTGGTTGCTCAGGCCGGTGTGGGGGTTGATTTGTTTACGACCGCATCTGGCTGGACAATATTCCTCACGCTCGTCGTATTCGGGCTACATGGCAATCGTATCTATGCCGAAATAGGCTTCGTTACCTCTGTGACGTTATTAGTGTCGATTGTCATATCCTATACGTTTGGTCGCATGATTGACCGTCAGCAGGGTAACGTCTTGCTGCAATGGAGCACCCTCATAAAT
>JAGOVX010000025.1 GCA_018060465.1 Candidatus Saccharimonadota bacterium
AAGCAACTCTATATAAAACTAGGTCGTATGCGTACATTTTCAAATTTTATGCGGGTTTAGCTCAGTTGTTAGAGCGCTTCCTTGCCATGGAAGAGGCCAGGAGTTAGAGTCTCCTAACCCGCACCAATTCGGAACTGAAACGGAAATTGTCGCCCTCTGGGGCGATTTTTTCGCTTGCGGCGCGTAGCGCCTGCCAGCGGTTTTTCAGGGGGGAGATGGGAAATTGGTCGTCGTTTACGACGACTTCTTTTTGTCGCATTTTTAGGTTCGACCCGAAGATTTCGAGGCAAAGCGACTTTTTAGCGGCGAGGTCATCACTTTTTGCTACTTTACAGATAGAAACAGCAGTTTCTATCCATGTTTTCATCGGTTCGACCCATGTCGAAACGCCAAGCGTTGCCTGCTCGATTTGTTCATGCAAAAGTTTCTTTTTGCCCAATATCTCCGCTCGTTTGTCTTGGTATAGTTCACGCTCTACGTCGCCGTCTAAGTAGCCGTCGAGTAGACGCGCCAGCTTGTCGGACAACTGCGCGATAGCTTCTTTATCGTTTCCAGTAATACACTCAAAGTCGGCTTTTTCACTCATCTCGTCGTTACGTATCAGCTCGCGCAGTTTGTCCGCCCATGCCGTAGGCATGGCATACTTCTGTAATAATGCAGATAGTTGTTTGTCCAGCTCCTCAGCTCTGATGTGCGGCTCTCGACAGACAACCGTCTTACTCTTGCGAGTGCAGCGGTAATACACATAAGTATGTATGTTGCCGTTCTTTTGCCGCTTTACATGCTTTTCTGCGGTATACATCATGCCGCATGAACAATACACCAAGCCGCATAGCGGCATTGGGTCATTTGTTTTTGGGTGCGGCTTACCACGCCGCTCTAAAATAACTTGCACTTGGTCAAATAAGCGCTTCGAGATAATGCCTTTATGCTTGCCCTCATGGACTTCGCCAAGATAGCAAAAATGCCCATAATAAAAGGGATTAGCCAGCATGCGTTTGATACGATTTTTATGATATGGCTTTTTACCTGTCGTCTTTTTGCCGTTTACTTTGCCGCTGCGCGTTTGTATGCCTTTGGCATGTAGGAAATCAGCGATCTCATCGAGTCGTTGATCGCCTTTGGCATATAACTCAAAAGCTTCGCGCACAATTGGGGCAGTTTTCTTGTCTACTTTGGCTGTTTTGGTGCGCAGATCGTTATAATAACCGACTGGCGCAACGCCTGGCATTTCGCCACGCCGCACTTTCTGCCGTAGTCCACGCTTAGTGTTTACCGACAAATTATCGACATACTGTTTAGATGAATTAAACTCATTTGCCAACATATACTTGCCTTGTGGTGTATTTTCAAACCAAAAATGTGGGAACTTCAAATCAAGCAATACATGCTCATCGAGCATGTAAATAATCTGTCCACTATCTATACTATTGCGCGAGAGTCTGTCGGGTAGCCATGCCAGTATTCCGTTTGCCTCACCAGTCGCAATATCAGCCAGCATCTTGTTGAACTTTTTGCGCCCTGGCTTTTTGGCAGTAACTTTTTCAATAATTATGCCAGCAATCTGCAAGTGATACTTGGCGGCATATTCCTTTAGCTCGTATAATTGCGCGTCTACCGACAATACTTGTTTGTCCTCGACATCTGTCGATTTACGAATATATATGAAATACCGCACCTCACACCCCCTTACTTGAGATACTCAAAAAGCCGTTTCGCTGCAATACAAAATCAGGCGAACCTAAAATTGTGCGAAACGGCTATTTGAGTGGTCAAATAGAAAAGTCGCCTTGATGATTTTGTATTGCACTTACCATTATACCACCAAGTAGGGAACGCGGAGCGTGTCGGCTACGGCCGACATCAACAAAAAGACCATGCCGCAGGCATGGCAATTTCCCATCTCCCCCCTGAAAAACCGCTGGCAGGCGCTACGCGCCGCAAGCGAAAAAATCGCCCCAGAGGGCGACAATTTCCGTTTCAGTTCCGAATTGGTGGGATTTTACGCCGAAATCCGAACCGATTTCCGAGAAAATCTGTAAAGCTGAGCCGCCCCGCCTGTCCGCCGAAAAGGCGGACGCGCCCCGCCAGCCGCCCCCTTTGCCTTTTTCTGAGATTTCCCCCCGCCGAATTTCTTTTTTTATCTGAAAAGGGGTTGGCTGGTGGATGCGCTGTCGCTTTAGCGACTTGGCGACTTTCATAAATCATTTACGATGTGAGCGATTGCCTTTTAGCTGCCGCAAAGATGTATTATTTGCAAACATCTCGTATTCTCCCTAACCCAGCGCGTACAGCGCGATTTTGCCGTTCGCGTCGATATGCACACCCCAGCCGTACCGCTTGACCAACGGCGACAAGCGAAAATCTGGCTGTATTCTGGCAAAATAGGCATCTCTGCTCATGCCTCGCCGCTCGCCATTTGCGACATACAACACGTCGTCAGACGTGTACTTGTATGGATTATCGATCAACATTTCATATTCTATTTGCGGTATCGTACTAGGCTCTCGCTTGGGTGGAATTTCCGCCATAAAAACAGGGCAATCATCGGCCACCGATATGAACGTATTGGGTAAATTGGTTGTCGTCATTTTTATCATAAAAACGTTATATCTAGTGTCTGCACACCAGATATAACGTATCTCAAACAAAGATTATTTTGCTGCGCCGTAGTTATAAACACCCATCACGTTGCCCTCGGTATCGCTGAATAGTGCCATAGATAGCCCATATTCGCCAACCTCGGTGCGCGGCTGAATAATGCGTCCGCCTGCTGCCTCGACTGCCTTTAGTTTTGCGTCGATGTCGTCAACGTGAATATTGACGACTGGCCCAGCGTCAGACGGCCCCGAGCGCTTATGAAAACCGCCGTTTATGCCGCCTACTTCGGTAGGGTTGCCGTTCTCGTCGGCTTTTACGGTCAAGGCAAAGGTTGCGTCGTCGCCCATTGGGGGTGTTGCCCAGTTAAACACTTTGCCGTAAAACTCGCTTGCGCGCTTTACGTCGTCGGCTGGCATTTCAAACCATGATACTTTGTCTGCTTGCTTTGTCATACAATTACTCCTTTATTATCTTGTAACTGTATACAGTCTAGTCTGTTTCGCGTGGCGTGTATTGAATATATCAGACATCAAACTTACTAAAGTATTTTGCTGGTGTGTAGCCTGTTATCGCTCGGAACGAGCGTATAAAGTGCGCTTGGTCGGCGTAAGCATTGAGATTGGGGCGAGCAGTAAACGAGCGTTGCAGACGCAAGACTTTTAGCAAATCGTGCGGCGCAAAGCCTGTTGATTGCTTGAGTGTCCGCTGGAGCTGGCGAGGCGACACGCTCGCTACTTTCGCCATATCTGCGACGCTGTGTATGTCGTCCAAGTGAGCGAGTATCTCTGCCGTTGTTGAGTTCGGCATGACTATTTCTTTGCTTGCTAGGTTTTGCACCAACTCGGTCATGATTTGCTGCTTACCTGCAAAGTCCAGCCCTGCCATTTTGCGATTAGTTTCAATCAGCGGCAAAGTGCCAGCGTATGACGTGCCTATGTACTCGTCGGCTATTTCGTCGCGGTTGCCTTGCCACACCCCAGGCAAAAACTGTATGCCGACATAGTGAAAGTTGCGTCCTAGATTTAGTACCTCGTAAGTCGTGCGAAGTGCTGTTACTCCTGCAATACTTGTATCAATCTCATTAAACATGATATCCACGCACGCGTCAGGTACGGCGTGAAGTTGAAAATCACTCGCCAGCGGTGCGGTGATTTTGAGTTCCCAAAAACAATGTACCAGATCTAGCAAATCACGCGGCGGCTCTGCCTCGGTGTATTCGACTGATTGCGTCGTCTTTTCTATGCCGTCCTTTACTGGGGTGTACATAGGGTAATTATAGCTGATGGAGGCGAGGTGTGTAACCTACACTAGATGTAGCGTATCTATTGGCTACACATTTTCAAGCAGTTGCACTGCCTGTTTTTCCTCTACCGCAAGAGCTTTTAACTTTTCCGACGCTTGCAAAACATATTCACGCTCGCCAGTTTCCGCGACCTTTTCAAAAAGAGCGATAACGTCAGACCAGCTACGCGCCACACCGACAAATGCTTTGTGCGCCTCGCCAATCGCTTGATTGCCAGTCAGTTCATAGGCTTGCTGCAAAAAATCTCGGTACAGGTTGCGAAACAGTGCGCCGCCAGTTCCAGCCCTGTCCATTATCATGGCGGAGGTTGCAAACTCGGTTCTTGCATCTTTTGAGCTGTCAAACCATTTGATAATTTCGCCGCTGGCTTTTTCAATACCTTTGTAGTTCAGGTTTTTGATCGGCGGGTTAAGATAGGCTTTTACGTTGCTGCGGATTGCGGCGACAGTGGCACTTTTCAGCGGTGTGGTTGCGCCGTCTTTTTCGAGTATGTAGTAAAGGTTGCGCGACGACATCGCGCCTTTTTCGCTGCGCGCCAGCTCCAAACTTTTGAGCGAAGTTGTTACCTCCGAACCCTGCTGCTTGGTATCTACCAAAAATGCTTTGCTGTCATCATAGCCGAGTATGGCGACGTAGTGTCCAGCAAAATGAATAGGATTTGAAAAGTATTCGAGGTGGTAGCAGTCGAGCTTTAAGCCGACTGCTTTGTTATCGTCGAGTAGCTGTTTTACTGCCTCCCATGCTTTTGTTTTTGATGAGGTTTCTTTGACAGTGAGTTTTAGCCCCAAGTTTTTGGCGATGTTAGCCGTTAGTAGGTCGGGCTTTACGCGTCCGCCGATAAACGGAAAGTCCATGATCTTCATATTCCAGTAAATAAAGCTCAAGCCCTCACCAAGTCCGAATAGTAGCGGCTCACTTAGTTCAACGCCGATTTGTCCGAGTAGTGTACCTGTGGCAGTGCTTTCACAATGTTGTCCGATGTATGGTCTTGCGGTTACTTTCATTATTACGTCCTTTCTAGTTCTTTGTTGATAAAGCGCAGCTCTGCTTTTAGCAGTGTTTCGCTTAGGCTGAATAATTGACGTGCTGATTGCGGCGCGTTCTCGATACTTGATTGCTTTTCTTGCAGTGCCTTTAGGTCGGTGGTTAGTTTCGCTTTGCGCTGTTCAAGCGACGCTGCAAGTTCTCTTGGGTCTATCAGATGACTAACAGCAAGCCCAGTCATAAAATGCGTATTGGCTGGCTTACGCTCAGCGATGAGCTTTTTTGTTTCGCTTTTTAGTGTTGATACGCCAGTATCGGTAATTGAATACTGCTTTTTCTCGTTGCCTTGCGCGTCGGTGCTGGCGGCTAGTCCTTTTGCCTCCAGTCTTTCAAGCACGTAATAGATAGACGAAAAGCCTACATCTGTCCACTTTCTCATGCCTCTACTGGCTATAACTTTTTCAATGTCATAGCCATGTCGGGGCTGTTCGGACAAGATACCAAGTATAAGCTGTTCAGAAAGTGATAGTTTCATGATTACTATTCTAGCACTAGAATAGCTTTATGACAATTTTATAGGAGTAAATCTTTCTTCTTTATATTATATATAAAAGAGAGGAAAAAAGAAAAAGAAATGACAGAGGTAAAAAATATATTATAGCTTGGGTATCGGTAACAAACTTACAGGACAAAGGCGCATAGCGCGTCGGCTATGCCGACCAGAGCCGCGCCGCCTCTACTGCTCCAGCAGTAGGTGAACCACCAGCCAACCCCTTTTCAGATAAAAAAAGAAATTCGGCGGGGGGAAATCTCAGAAAAAGGCAAAGGGGGCGGCTGGCGGGGCGCGTCCGCCTTTTCGGCGGACAGGCGGGGCGGCTCAGCTTTACAGATTTTCTCGGAAATCGGTTCGGATTTCGGCGTAAAATCCCACCAAATTACACTCACGTATTTAAAGACTGCAAAAAGCGGTCTTTTTTTATTGACCGCCCTCTCGTAGCGCAGTCGAGAACCACTAATCGAACTCACGACCGCTACGGCGGTCTTTTTTGTTCTCACTGGGCGTATCGAGTTAGTGATTTGATGCTCCCTAGTCTACACAAGAGACTAACACCTTAACAATTCGCAGAACTAACTACTACGTACTTATGCTAGACGGAAGTACCTAGAGATAACGGGCTAATAATTTTATATAGGGCCGACAGTTTTATCTCACAAAGGGAACTCAAGAGAAGACGCGGGAAATAGGAACGGCAATGCGATACATCTTATCACCAAATATAGAGAGCGGCGTGGAAAGTCGTTTAGCTGTTTTGTGGCGCAGCTCTCTGTATTTGGTGATAAGTGATTGAGTGTAGTAGTGCTGGTAGAAATCGCACGAAAGTGAATGATGCACTAGGTATGTAACTGCCGAGGTTGTGCCATAGAACCGATTTTTACTAGCACCATACACTCAATATTCAGCACTAGAACATTGCGTCTACTGGGTAAAGGACTGTTATTAGAGTTTCAGCGAGGACTCTTACGAAAGTCTGGCGGAGAATAACCGCTTCATAGGCATATGCAGAACCCTTAGCGGGCGCAGCGTTCTAGTGCGGACATAACACGCAATGAAAGGATAAAATAAGATGGAAAATACAGTTTTAGACAAAGCAATAGACAAATTTATAGGTGAAAACGGTATATATTTTGAACTATCGATGAAAAATAGTGATGGCCAAATACTAAGTAAGTACACAAGCAGTATAGACGCTAGCGATGTAGCCTGCTACGCAGGCCTTATGGATGAGCAACTTATGAAAATGGTTATTGACGAGGGACAAGATGAGTAAAGTTGATACAGTAAAAATCAGTGGTGACATTGATTATGCCAAAGTACCTGCAAGATTAAAGCAGTACCGAGAAGATAACCCTAAGTCAGACGTAACATCTAGGCCAATTTGGAATGTGGATGGTGAGTTTCTTTTTGCTGGCACGTTTTAGCCAGCAGATCTACCAGTCGGTAAGTCTGCACGAGTTCTTGGGAGAAAAGTTTGGTGTTGCAACGCGCAAGCTTGCCGCACTGTGCTCGGTTATCGGCATAACTTATTTCATCGGTTGGGAAGTTGCAGTTGCAAATAGCGCGCTACAATCATCGACAGTTAGCTTCGTAGCCGGGGCTGAATATGGTAACGCCCTACTTTTCTTAGCTCTATTGGTTGCAATATTTTACTCGACCACATGGGGGAGGCGAGCAAGCGGTAGCGTTAATGTATGGTTAAACTTCATAAAGATAAGTTGCCTTATACTCCTACTCGCACTACTTGGATATTCGTTTGTTCATCACGGCCACAGCTTCGCTGCGTTGCTGCCTAAATTGAGCGAGGCAATCGCTGCCATGGGCGTAGTCGGCCTCCTGACTAACATCATCTTTAACATAAGTTGGCAATTTGTTGATAATTCGTCATGGCAATCGATTAGCTCCATGGATACTGAGAAACGTCATCAGAGTGCGTCTGCTATTAGGCACGCTGGTGTCCTGACACTTCTCACAGTAAATGGTATTGGCACATTGCTCGGTGCTTTACTTCGCCCAACGCATGGGGTTGACTCGACAAACGCACTCGGACAAATTGTGCAAAGTATATCATCGCTACAACCAATAGCAGTAATCGCTATGATTGTACTTATTGTGCTTTCAGTTATCTCACTGTTTGATGGAGCAATATTATCCATATCACAGTCTTTAGTGGTAGATCTGGGTATACGCCACCGGAACAAGCTAACGACAGTAAAATTTGCGCGTGTTATTACGCTACTTGCGGGGATAGTTTCGGCATGGGGTGTGGAGCGGATAATACAATCACTCGGAGGCTCAATATTTGATATGGTGTATATCGTTATCTTAACGCAGCTATGCCTGTTAGGGCCAGTCCTGGTTGGGTTGACGCAAAAGAAGCCCAGCAACCATATGTGGATTTCTATTGCTATTGGCCTAGGCACCGCCCTATTCGTCATGCTATTTGGTATAGCCAATAACAACCAGGTGCTACTTCAATTAGCGGGGGCAATTGTAGCGTTAGTTTCAATATTAAGCAGCTACGGTATGTGTTTATGTAGGGTCCGGCCCAAAGGAGCTGTTGAACTGGCCAATGAAAGAGTAATTAATGTAGTAGCTATATTAGTTGCTATAGAAATATGCTATTCAATAAAAGCGTGAGCACTACGCGTGCCGCCAGGGCTGAGTTTCGGTAGTTATCGCATGATTGTGCCATCACAAGTGTAAGTGTATAATTTGCGTATGACGATACAAAAACGAAATTTTTTCATAGGATACAAACTACTTTTTGCACTGCTTGGGTTTAGTGCAATAGTTACTGAAATCGCAGTATTAGTCGAACGGGGAACGTTTGAAGCCTACAATTTTTTCAGCTATTTTACGATCCAGACAAACCTCATAGTATTTGGAACACTCTTGTGTAGTGCACTTGCACTGGCGGCAAAACGTGAAGATCGCCTTGCTCCACTTCGCTCTGCAGCTGTGGTATACATGACAGTTGTAGGTATAGGTTTTTGGTGGTTCCTTTCAGGACAAACAGACCCGCCATTAACTGCGGTGCCTTGGGACAATACAGTACTTCACTACATCATGCCTGTATTTCTATTAGTTGATACAATAATTGATCGACCGAAACCACGCCAAAGCCTTCGAAACGCGTACCTTTGGCTGCTGTACCCACTGGCGTACCTAGCCTATGCTATGACTAGAGGTGCAATGACCGGCTGGTATCCCTATCCGTTTGTAAATCCTGCCAATGGAGGATACGGAGTGGTTGCAATAAACTTGGGTGGAATGATACTACTGGCTGCCATAGTGACGCTAGTTGTGAACAAATGGTCTAAAAAGTCGTAAATTATTTCTTAGATTAAAAAGTCTACGTTGTAACGCAGGTGTCTTGCGGTATGTTTGGTAGGGCTATATTTTCGTATGGTTATCGTCTATCATTAGATATAGATATGTTTAAACAATTCATTCAAAAAAAACTTGAACAGTACGTGCGTGAGTATTTTATCGCACATCCTGAAGTAAAATTAATTGCCGTAGGTGGAAGTGTAGGCAAAACGACTACTAAAACAAATATCGCGACGGTATTAAATAGGCAGTTTCGTGTGCGAATGCGTGAAGGCAATCACAATACGCTGCTTAGTGCGCCTCTCTCGATCCTTGGTATTGAATACCCTGAGAATATACGGAGTGTGATTGCGTGGCTCGCGGTGTTCTCTGCGGCAAAAAAGCGCATAAAACTGCCCGCTGACGTAGACGTGATTGTACAAGAACTTGGTGTCGATAGAATTGGGGAAATGGCACAGTTTGGATCATATTTACATCCAGACATTGGTGTGGTGACGGCAGTTGTTCCCGAGCATATGGAGTTTTTCAAAACACTTGATGTGGTTGCCGAAGAAGAAATGACTTTAGCCAACTTTAGCAAAATGGCCATCATAAATAGGGACACGATAGAGGGAAAATACGCTGCAGATTTAACAAATGCCAACATTACAACGTACGGGCAAACGAGCGCTGCAGAATATCACATTGAAACGGGTGATTTTACTTTGGAATATGGCTATAGTGCAGATTTAGTTTCATCAAAGTTAAAAAAGCCCTTGTCCGCCAATATTCGGGTTATCGGAAATCATACACTATTGCCTGTGGCAGCGGCATTTGCGGTTGCAGTAGAGCTTGGAATGGATCATGCCAAAATAATAGAAGGGCTTGAAGACATAATTCCGGTAAAAGGTCGCATGAACGTACTTCGTGGCTTACGAGACACTATTTTAATAGACGATACGTACAACTCTAGCCCCGACTCTGCCGCCGCCGCACTGCAAACACTCTATAGCCTTGATGCTCCCAGTAGGGTTGCCATACTTGGCAGCATGAATGAGCTTGGCGATATGGCTGAGTCGGCTCACAAAAAAATAGGCGAATTATGCGACCCAGCACTTTTATCGTGGGTAGTTACGGTGGGGGCCGATGCACAGGCCTACATTGCTCCTGCAGCAAAAGCGCGCGGATGCCAGGTGAAATCATTTTCAAGTGCTATTCAGGCCGGTGAATTTGTATCGGGCATATTAGAAAAAGGAATGGTAGTGCTTGCCAAGGGGTCTCAGGGTGGTATATATCTCGAGGAGACGCTGAAGATTTTACTCCATGAAACGCATGAAGATCACGACCTAGTGCGCCAGTCACCACATTGGCAAAAGATAAAGCAAGACTTCTTTAGTAGTTTTTAACGACTCATGGTATGCTAAAAGCATAACGAGTATAGTAGGGCTATATAGGGGGTTGTAATGCCAGACGAAGAAGTAAAAGAATCTATTGAGCAGCAGTCATCAGAGGCGACAAGTCCATCGGAATCACCGAAAAGTGTTGATGGTTTTATATCGAATTCATCACAGAGTACAGCGGTGCCTGCACCACGAAATGGTACCGCCGACGAGAGTAGTGCCATGCCTGTAGTCGAGGCGCCTTTACCTGCCACACTCGGGGTAGATGCTGTGAGCGTTGAGGCAGAGCCACCAACTGGTGCGGGTGCCGATGACCAAACTGTAGCTACTCCAATAGTACCAACGGCAGCGGTAGGTACGATGGCAGGAGTAAACAGTTCCTTGCCCAAAAAAAGCCCAAAGAAAAAATGGTTTTTGATTGGAGGAATTTCTGCGGTCGTTGCACTTCTTATTGGCGGCGGCGTGTTTGCCTACAACACCTATCAGGACCCGAATAAGGTACTGTTGGATGGAGTTATGAATTTGCTGACTACCAAATCTGGAGCAGCAAATGGTACGGCAACTATTGAAACGGGTGATGTTAAAATGGCGCTTGCAATACACTCTCGCACCAACGACAAAATGAGTGACGCAACAGTCGACGCTACAATTACCTCAAAAATTGATACCAAGATGGATCCAATAAAACTAAAATTGGGTGCAGTAGTTGTGAAGGACGGTGAGGCATATATTAAATTCGGCGGCCTAAAAGAAGCGGCTACCTCATACGTCGACACAATGATAGAGGCGCGCCTAACAATGTATGCCGTGAATGAGAAAAAAGGTCCTTCTGCAGACGAGGTTCAGAAGATGAAGGAGGAGGTCTACAAAATGATACAGCCCTTTATCAGCAAAGTTGATAACCAATGGATGAAGCTTTCAAGTGAAGATTTTGACTCGGTGAATAAAACAAAGCGC
The DNA here is from genome assembly GCA_018060465.1 of Candidatus Saccharimonadota bacterium. Lineage (GTDB taxonomy): Bacteria > Patescibacteriota > Saccharimonadia > Saccharimonadales > Saccharimonadaceae > UBA1020. The sequence goes on from JAGOVX010000025.1 coordinate 11,114, forward strand.
GGAGCTCAAAAGTGTACACAAGAGGTGATGAAGAAATTTACCGATGGTGGCAGAATGCGAGATGAAGTAATGAGCGAGTATCAGAAGAATCATTTCATAACAGTAAACAAGCAACTTGGGCTGCAAGATGGTAGCTACGGCTATACGTTAGATTTCGATCAAGACAAAGCCACGGCATTTTCAAAGAGTATAGAAAAAACTGAGTTTGTGAAAAAAATGAAAGACTGTGATGGCATTCGTGCAAAAACACCAAGTAGTTCATACGAGGACATGGGTAGTAGCTATAGCAGCAGTGCCGCAAAGCCGACCATTACAACTACAGCTGAGATTTGGGTGAGTCAATGGTCACACCAGCTGACGGCTATCAAGATGGGCGTTAATTCTTCACAGAAAGATACATATAGTAGTACCCCCACTACAACACGCATGAATATTGACCTGAAGATAGACAATAGTACAAAGCCGTCCATATCTGTTCCGTCAGATACACGACCATTCAAAGAGGTTCTGAACGATATTCAAGGCCTTATGGGCACTGGTAGTTCTAGCTCGCCGATATCTATCTAGTCGCCTACCTTCGCCTCTGGTATACTAGAGGTATTATGAAACGCTTTCAGCCATCTGAAATTGAGGCCAAATGGCAAAAAATTTGGGCCGACGATCATCGCTATGAAGCCTCAGACGATTCTGACAAGCGGAAATACTATGTTTCGGGCATGTTTCCATACCCAAGTGCCGCTGGTATGCATGTCGGGCACACCTTTGAACACGCGATTGTCGATGCGGTAGCGCGATTTCAGCGGGCTAATGGTGCAGATGTAGTAAACCCAATGGGGTGGGATGCATTTGGGCTGCCTGCCGAAAATTACGCGATAAAAACCGGTACACCGCCAGCAAAAAGCACCGCTGCAAATATAGCTGGGTTCAAGAACCAGCTTACGCGGTTAGGGGCAAGTATCGACTGGTCGCGTGAAATCAATACCAGTAGCCCAGAATACTACAAATGGACACAGTGGATTTTTACGCAGTTATTCGAGCGTGGCTTGGCGTACCAAAAAGAAGCCAACCAATGGTGGTGCCCAGTTGATATGACGGTCCTTGCCAACGAGCAAGTTGAAAACGGCAAGTGTTGGCGCTGCGGTACTGAAGTAGTGAAAAAATCGATGAAACAGTGGTTTTTTAAAATCACTGACTATGCTGATGCCTTGCTGGATGAAACTCCGGCGCTTGATTGGCCAGATAAAATCAAGACGGCACAGACTAATTGGATCGGTCGCAGTGTTGGTGCAGAAATTGACTTTAAACTAGAAACAAGTGATGAAATGCTGACAGTGTTTACTACACGTGCTGATACGATATTTGGGGCAACCTTTATGGTGATCGCGCCAGAGCACCCAGCCGTACAGCAATTGGTAAATGACGAAACACGCGATGCGGTAGAAAAATATGTTGCGGACGCATTGAAAAAGTCCGAGATTGAACGTCAAAGTGAAGGCAAAGAAAAAACAGGTGTCTTTACCGGTAGTTACGCTATAAATCCTGCAACTGGTGAAAAGATACCTATTTGGGTGGCAGATTACGTGCTGCGGGGGTATGGTAC
>JAGOVX010000059.1 GCA_018060465.1 Candidatus Saccharimonadota bacterium
CTGACATGATGCTTCTCGCACAGCTCCTGCTCGACACGATGCGCCTCTCGCTCATGTATCGCTACAGTCCGAGCATGCGCGAGACACTCGAAGCAGAGCATGGTGAGCAGTATGTCGAGATTGTGAAGCGTGGAGCAGTCGAGAATACAGATGCGATATCATCACGCGGTATCGTCAGTATGATCACGGCGATTGAGCGCATTGCCTACGCCTCTGTGCCTGCACTCCCACTCGAGCTCGCTTTCCTTGAAATGACCAATGCAGAAACTTCCAAAGAGTAGGGAAGTATGGTATAAAAACGAAGCGAATATTGGGGAATCGCCTGAGGGTGGGAATGAAATTGAAACTGCTTTCAATTTCATCCGGTTCCGAAGGAATGTGTTGTTGTTTGCGATTAAAGCTGGGGAATCGTCTAATGGTAGGACAACGGATTTTGGTTCCGTTTATCTAGGTTCGAGTCCTAGTTCCCCAGCTTTGAACACAAATCAACCATCCATTGTATAAGAATATATTTTTATTTTTTTATACTGCAACGTAAAATTCTCTCGTCAATCATATTGTGTGCCATAATGAATATATGATTAAAAAACAATACTTCTGGGTAGGAACATTTGTACTTGCAACCATGCTCTATACCATGCCAGTAGCTGCTGCTATAGCACAAAATGATGGTGATAGTGCGGTGGGGAGCAACACTACCGAATGGCGTGCAGGTAATAGCCAGGTCAGAGAGGGTATTGAAGATCTGGATAGCCAACCGGTGACCGAGCTCCCGATCCCGGTACTCTTTGGAGTTGCACTCAAGAATCTCACTGAAAACTTCGGTGATCCGCGCGCAGGGCATAGTCATGAAGGACTCGACATTATGGCACCTGAAGGTACGCCGATCGTTTCGCCGACTGACGCTGTAGTGGTCCGGACAGGGGTGTGGCAAGGGGCAGGCAACTTTGTGACGACGGCAGCTCCAGGGGATGAAACATTTACCTATATGCACTTGAGTGAGATTGCCGATATCAAAGTAGGTGACGTACTCAAACCAGGCGACATTGTCGGCTATGTGGGACATACCGGTAATGCGATTGCCAGTGCCCCGCATCTACATCTTGAGATCCGAGATATAGATGGTGAGGCCACTGATCCGTATCCACGATTGACGGAGGTTTTTGATATGGATGACAAGATCGACTACCTCGAGGCAATCTTGGATGATCACGATGATGAAGACGAGCTTGCGGAACTCCTGGCGATGAGATTCCGAGCAGAGTTGGTTGCTGCACGTGCAGCGGGCATTGAATTGCCAGACTCTATCGAGAAAGCGCTTGGTCAGGTAGTAGATACTCCTGTTGTTGTCGCAAGTACTTCATCGCAGACATTGCGCGTGGGTTCACGTGGGACTGCAGTGGCAAGTCTCCAAACATATCTTATCAAGCGAAAGGTGGGGGCAGCATCTCGGGTCAACGCTGATGGTGCATTTGGTCCTATCACGCGCCAAGCGCTCATCGACTATCAGCGATCGGTTGGACTTACTCCAGACGGTGTTTATGGGCCTAAATCTCATGCATACGTCATAGCGCATTCATAGGTATAAAATAAAGAAGCCGTAGTGATACGGCTTCTTTTATATACTCTTGTGGTGTTAAAAACTACAAAACACCTTGTCTGTGTTTCCTGCTTCACATGTTGCACTCATAGTCACAGCAAATTGTTCTTTGATGAAGATCCCAATTGCATGGAGTATCTTTTCTGCGGAGGCAGCTTGCTGGGGTGAACTACACTGCAAGGGAAGCATGTGTGCAGTGGGGCGATTGCCACGGGCTGTGATAATAATAGGGTGATGATCGAGCATTTGATAGACGATCATTTCCCTTATAGTAGTACCGTGTTTGGTATCGAGAAATAATCGTTCGGGCTCGGTATCATCATCAGCAAAGTGTAAACGTAGGGCACGGTCGACAATACTGAGCAATTGACCGAACAGTATTGGGATGTTGGTATCCATAGCTGTTTGAGCTTGTTTATTTTCCATATCTATAACAATTTTGCTTGATAGTACCGCTTCGTATCAATTTGTCAAAGCTATCAATAGAACTATAAAAAAATAGCCCCCTCAACGGCAAATGAGAGAGCCTTAGTTTTTTTGCCAGTTTCCGCCGGCGTGTTTGGAGAAAGTCGATACTTTGGGTGTGTGGGATATGCCGTTGGCAGTAACAGTAATCATTCCGTTGGAGAATACAATGCGGGGTGTACTGATCCCTCTCTTGTACTCTTTGGCAAATGTGGCAAAGACCGCTTTGATCATTGTATCGGTCGTACTAGGACCTTGGTTAAGCCAGTCAACCATCAGTGCTTCATAGTCCGGTGGAGGCTTTTTCTGAAACAAGCTTTTGAAAAAGCGCAGGAGTGAATCGAGGCGAATCTTTTTGTACTGCCGTTTTTCCAAAAATAGTATGACATCGTCAAGATGGCGCACACATAGAATAAATGCACCAATGTCGATGATTACAACAATACCCGCAAAGAGCCATCCGTTCATGAAAAACAAGAACATAGTCAGTAGGTGCATAGACGTTTTTTTATCAGCGTAGCACACCTTTTGAGGTAGGTGTATGCTACGCATCATATGTAGCTGTTGTAAAGGTTATGGTGCAGGCGGCGCAGTATCAGAGTAGAGGGTTCCTACAATAAAAGCCACTTACGCGTGTAAGAGGCTTTTTTTATTGTTTAGTATTCAAGATCTTCTTTGTTTGTGTAATACACAAACCCTGTCAATATAACTGCTCCACTAGTATCGAAGTACGTGTTTTCCGCGTCGATAACGTCGATGTCGCTGAGAATATTTTTTAATGTAACTCTTAAAGACACCATGTCATCAGGTTTGTAGCTTGTTTGCTGTTCTTCTGGCAACACATATTGCCACTTCCCATTGATTTTATCTCTTTGTATGGGGGTAGTTTTTACAATAAGATCAGACGGCTCAGTGATGAGATAGACAGCCAATTTTGATGGATTACTTTGATTAGCTTTCGGCTCCGGTGGGGTAGAGCACATACACAGTAAACAGGTTGAAGTAATAAAAAGAATCTTTCTCATATTTAATTTTTCTGGAGTATACGCTCTTTGGCCAAAAATCTCTATGTTGCATAAATTCAGGTTTACAGTAGAATTGGGGAGTTATAAATACCAGGGCCCTTAGCTCAGCTGGTAGAGCAGTGCTTTTGCAAAGCAAAGGTCAGGAGTTCGAATCTCCTAGGGTCCACCCGATTGAATTTCCCCGCGAAAATGCGTCCGCGCTCCGCGCGGTAATGGGAAGTTCGGCAAGAAAAGAAAAGGGCGTTTTGAAATCCACGGAGAGC
>JAGOVX010000026.1 GCA_018060465.1 Candidatus Saccharimonadota bacterium
TTGGTGCGGGTTAGGAGACTCTAACTCCTGGCCTCTTCCATGGCAAGGAAGCGCTCTAACAACTGAGCTAAACCCGCATAAAATTTGAAAATGTACGCATACGACCTAGTTTTATATAGAGTTGCTTCCTTGGCCTGGCAAGTGAAGGTCACGTTCCGCGACCCCGCAACTCAGTCATATGAACTAGTTCATATGTGAGGTTGCCTTGCGAACTGCCACTGGCAGCTCTCACTCTAACAACTGAGCTAAACCCGCATGTTGTTTCGTAGATTGATTATAGAGAATTTGCATGCATATTTCAATATACAGACAGTTATAGTAATAAAAAATCGACCTACGCAGGTCAATTTCCTATTTTGGTGGCTCCTCCCAGACTCGAACTGGGGACACAAGGCTCTTCAGGCCTCTGCTCTACCAACTGAGCTAAAGAGCCACACCTACATAAGTTTACCAAATCCACCTCAGTCGTACAAGCTGTGCCCCACTCGACGTACGTTACGTCTGCCCTTACGTATGTATCAATTTGAAAATCGCTCATAACTTTTTGTGATTGTGCCTATATTATTTCGTACCGTTTGCTATACTATCACCAATGACGTTCATAGCAATAGCGGTAATTCTATCCCTTTTTACATTGTTCAATATAGTTGTTCCAGCGTTTGGGTCAACTACTATCACGCCGATCATGGCGGGATTTGTGGGAGTAAAGAGTGCGATTGCTGTTGCAACAGTGTACTACTGTATATCAAATATTCCACGCGTCTATTTGTTTCGTCAATATACCGACTGGAAACTTGTACGTCAGTTGCTTCCCGCTTCTATTATTGGCGCCATTATTGGTAGCACACTTTTGGTGGGCGTAGACAAGCATATTGCCTCTATCATCGTGCTCGCCTTTTTACTGTATTTTATATACCAGAAACTCCGTGCGATTAGCGGCGGGACACGCACGCAAAAAAAGCCAATCAACAAACATGGTGCGACATTCATCGGGCTTTTGTCGGGGACTTTACAGGGAACAGGATTGTCTGGCGCAGACCTACGGAATGGCTACTTGTACAGCAAGGGGCTGACTGTCCAGCACATTCATGGCACCACAGCGTGGATTGGGCTATTGAATTTTGCGTTCGCAAGTGGTGTGCGTGTTGTTTCTGGTGACCTAACCTTTGCTATGGCATGGCCTGTGCTGGCGGCATTTCCTGTGATTGTACTTGCGACCTATGTTGGCCGACACATGGCACTAAAGGTTCCAAAGAAAATCCAAGATTACATTATTTTGGCTGTTATGATCCTCGCGCTAGCTATGTTAGTTGGCAGCTTTTTCCGTACATAGCAAACAATCGCTATTTCTTGCTATACTACGCTAGATGCTTTGGAAAAAATCTCGCGAAAAACTTGATGTCGATGTACGCTTTTTGCTTGCCAACGAGCGAACACTACTCGCCTGGATACGTACTGGCCTTACGCTGATAGCCGGTGGAGTTGCGGTCGCATTTGTCGCGACAAATTCAAGGTACGGCACTATCGCGGGGCTTGGTGCGATTATTTTTGGTGGGCTTCTGAGCCTCGTTGGATATCTACGCTACAAAGAGGCCGATAGCGCCATCAGAAACAACACCCTACCACCCGAAGGGATTGGTGAACTGATCGTCGTTGTTGGGGTAATTATCTTTGCGATTGCGTTGGTAGCAATCAAAGAACTCCGGCTGTTCTAGCAGGGTAACGTGTAGCGATGGCTAAACGTTTTCTTTTGCCATGAATTTTTTCACGCTATCTACCGTGTCCATGAATTGGCTTGGGAAGATAATCGTGCTATTTTTCTCAACCGCAATCTCTGTTAGTACCTGTAGATTTCGCAGTTGCAGTGCTATCGGGTGCTTGCTAATAATATCAGCTGCTTCGCCAAGTTTGGTGGCGCTCATTTGCTCACCTTCCGCGGCAATAATTTTCGCACGACGTTCACGTTCGGCTTCGGCTTGTTTGGCCATGGCACGCTTCATGTCTTGTGGCAACTCGATGTTTTGCACTTTTACATTTTCAACATCAATGCCCCACTTGTCGGTTTCACTATCCACAATCTCTTTTATTTTCTCGCTAATAGCTTCACGACTTGCCAGCAATTCGTCTAGCTCGGCATTACCCGTGACATCACGAAGTGCTGCTTGCGCGAACTGACTAGTTGCATACACATAGTTTGTTGTTTCCAGCATTGCTTTTGCTGGGTCAACTACGCGCAGATACACTACCGCATCCACTCCTACAGTCACGTTGTCTTTTGTGATTACTTCTTGCTTTGGGACGTCTATCGGCATTGAACGCACATCAACCCGCATCAAGCGCTGGAAGATTGGCACTACAATCTGCAAACCTGGCTCTCGCATGCCAGTGTACTTGCCTAGTGTTAGTATTACACCACGCTCATACTGATTGATGACTTTGATACCACCCAGCACAAATGCAACTGCACCAATGACTAGATATATTAGTAAATATTCCATGTTTCCTCCATTTATCTATTGGTATTATATCACTCTAGGGCTAGCTCAATGAGCTTATCTACGAGCTGTGGATATTTCATACCAGTTTCGTGCCAAAGTTTTGGGTACATACTGATATTTGTAAAACCAGGCAGGGTATTTATCTCATTTATGTAGGGGGCTTGTCCTTCATCCAGTAAAAAATCTACTCTTGCTAGACCCTTACAGCCCAATGCCTGATAGGCTTTGAGTGCCGTGTCTCGGATAACTTTTTTCAGCGCTTCAGGAAGATCGGCGTTTACAATAACTTTCGATTGACTAGCCTGACTATACTTATCATCATAACTGTAAAACTCATCCCCTGCGATAATCTCACCTACCCCACTTGCCTTACAGGATGGAGGATTTCCCAGGACCGCAACCTCTAGCTCCCGGCCTACTATGGCTGTCTCCACAAGTGCTATGTCATCATGCTCTAGCGCAACTTGGATAGCATCAGCGAGGTCTTCAAACTGAGAAACCTTTGTTACACCAACCGAGCTACCTGCTCTCGAAGGCTTTACAAACCACGGCCCAGACCCAATACTCCCTACCAAGTCGGAACGCTTTTTACCTTCCTCATGCGACTCCCGAAGATCCCGCGTAAGAAATGCTCTATAGTCATCGTTTTTGCTAAATTCCATCCATGGAACAACAGATATTCCAGAGTTTGCACTGCTGAGTACTCGCTTTGCCTGGGCTTTATCCATACATACTGCACTTGCCTCAATGCCACAGCCAACATACGGGATATGCGCAGTCTCAAGCAAGCCCTGAACTGTTCCATCTTCTCCATTCTTCCCATGGAGCACTGGAAAAGCTACATCAACATGAACAACGTTGCCCCCTGGAAGCATAATCAAACCCTTTGCACCAGGCACAACCGCGACTTGCATTCCATCATGCATGGAAAAGTTCTCGTGCCATTCATGTAGCATCCACCATTTTCCATGTGTATCGATATAACATAATTTCACCTCATACTTTGCATTGTCCATTGCTGCATAGACATTGCGTGCACTCATAATAGAAACGTCATGCTCTGATGATTCACCGCCGAATAAGAGTAAGACAGTTTGTCGACTCATAGTAGCACTAGTATACTATGTTTATGATGCAGGTACCACTAGCTGAGCAGATGCGGCCACAGAAATTAGATGAGGTGATTGGTCAAGCGCATTTGTTGGGGGGTAAAGAAATCCTGCGACAAATTGTCAAAAACAAGCAACCAGTTAGCCTCATTTTGTGGGGGCCGCCAGGTACAGGCAAAACAACGTTGGCGCGGATTATTGCACGTGAGGTGGAAGCCGAATTCATTGAACTTTCAGCCGTTACTAGCGGCAAAAAAGATATCGAAAATGTCATCGAACATGCGCGTCAAAACTGGAACCTGCAGCTTCGTACGATACTTTTTATAGACGAAATACACAGATTTAACAAAGCTCAGCAAGATGCATTTTTGCCGCATGTCGAAAGCGGGCTAATTACCCTCATCGGTGCAACGACCGAAAACCCAAGCTTTGAAGTGATTGCGCCACTACTTAGCCGAATGCGCGTATTGGTATTGCAGCCTCTTTCAAAACACGACATTGTTGCAATACTCAAACGAGCGCTGAGGCTACTGAAAAAATCGAAAAACGTTACGCCAAGCGCACTTGAATATATCGCCGAAATGAGCGGTGGCGATGGCCGCATGGCACTTGGTAACTTAGAACTGGCACTTTCGCTTGCCAATAAAGTTACTCCCGAAATTGCTCAAACGGCTGCGCAAAAAAAGCTGCCAGGCTACGATAAAAATGGTGACAGCCACTATGATACGATCAGTGCGTTTATAAAAAGCATGCGCGGTGGTGACGAACGCGCATCGTTGTACTACATGAGCCGTATGATTGATGCGGGCGAAGATCCGAAATTTATTGCCAGACGAATGATTGTTTTTGCCAGCGAAGATATTGGCCTGGCTGGAAATGGTGCGCTGAGTCTGGCTGTCGCGACATTCCAGGCAGTTGAACGAGTGGGTCTACCCGAAGCAAAGTACAATTTGTATCACTGCGCCACCGCGCTCACACGTTCGGCGAAATCACGCGAAATTACCGATCTTATGCACGAGGCACACGCACTTGCCGCGCGCTATCCTCACGCACCCGTGCCGCTGCATCTGCGTAACGCGCCCACCAAGCTCATGAAAGATCTTGGCTACAATAAAGACTACGAATGGAAAGCTGGTTTCGCACCAGATGTTCGTTTTTTGCCTGATGAAATTCCCTACACGTAAATATAGGCTTGGTACGCACTTGGCGAAACGTTCTTGAACTCGGAATACCATCCCCAGCCACCATTCACTTTATTTGGCAGCCAATAATTATACTGACTAATATTGATGGTTTTGTCCGCGTTGACACTTTCAACCCATACTACATGTCCGTATGGGCCACTTAGCATCACTCCGACTGATCGTTCTCTAGGAATCGTACTGACTTTGTAGCCAGCTCGCTTGGCGCTAGCGGGCCACATATTGGCATTTCCCCAGTACATTGGTGCTCTACCCTTTGCTTGTAGCACCTTCCAAGCCGTATAGCTAACACATTGGCGACAACCGTATCCCCACGGATCGATTCCATAACTAAGCGCATACCTGTCGACGTAGCAATTTTGCAAATAGTTTGGATAACCCCCATTTGGTAACACAATTGGTTTTGTACTGACGACCGGCGGCGGCGAAGCGGGAGCGGGAGTAGGTGTAGGAGCTGGAGCTGTAGGCTTCGGAGTAGCAACCGGCGGCGGCACAACCGTACTGGGCGCGGATGTAGGCTTTGGAGCCACCACCACGACGGGCTTTGGCTGCACTGGTTTTGGTACTGGTTTTACGACTACCGCAGGCGTAGGTATGCTTGTAGTAACTGGTTTTGAAATTGTACCAGGCGCAACTTCCTGGGCTGTTGCAAGCGCTGCCCGTACCGATTGCTGCTGACGCTGTTGCAACGCTTCTTTCTCTGACTTCATTTGGGTTGTAAGTTTCGAGAGTTCAAGCACCTGGCCTTGTACGATTGCAAGCGAGCCATGCGCTTTTGCCTGACGCGCCGCCAAGGCTTCCTTCTGACTCTGCTGGTCACCAATAAATTGCTGCAAGGTAACTCTCTGCGCAAGCAGTTGCCTTCTGGTAGACTCAACTTGTTTTATAGAACTTGTTAATTGCCTTATAGCAGACTCTCGAAACGTTTGTCGATCGATAAACTGGCCAACCGATCCACTACTCGCTAGCATTTCTAGGGGCGACACAGAATCATTTACATACATAGAAGCCATTACCTCGCCCAATGCAACTTGCGCATTATGTAAGCGCTGTTTGGTTGACTGAATTTGTGCGTCCAATGTGCGTTGATCTCGCGAATTTTGCAGTACCAACTTTTCTAGTCGTGTCCGTTCGTACTCGATATTTGTTAATGATTTTTGAAGTGAGGAAGATGTAGTATCGAGCGACTGTGACGAGGCAACTTTTTGATCAATTTTTTGTGTGAGTATGTCAATTTCTGCCTGAGTGGACGTATTGTCTTTTGCACCGGAAGTTTGCACTATCGCCAAAACGATCACAAACACCGATACAATAATCGATGCGCATACCTTTAGCATATATGCATATACAGGAAAAGCCGGTGTGGTGGACAGCCGTTTCATCGAAACTATTATATATGCTTATGCTATTGCGCGTCAAATTTACGGTAGTGGAGTACTTATGGGAGAATGATCCAGCACTGCACGAGGTTTGAGTTGGTGTCCATGTATGTTTGCCGCGTAGTAGGTGGCGTTGCGCTAAACCAAAGTGCATTGCCGTTCGATGGCTTTGATGCAACGGGGCCAACCGGACACGGCGTTGACGAACCTTCAACCGAATACACCAGCATGGCGACTGACGTAGCAGTAGCAAAACTAGCTCCATCTACTCGAACCGACCCGATCGGAACATACATAATGCCCTTTAGCGGTACATTTGGCATGGCCGGCATAGGTAATACTTTTCCACCTATGGTATTTTTTAATGTTGTCATAAGGGCCGTGTCGACAACGCCCGACGTAAACCAGCATCCTCCCGAATAGTTACTACCCAGGCACGGGCTCGTTCCTGCCACTGTCGGATCAGGATATTTCCCATTATCTCGCCAATACAGCTGCATCACGTCTTTATATGATCGAACGGCAAGTGCAGTTTGCGCATTACGTGCTCGTTGCTGAGCGCTGCCATACACTACTACAGTAATAGCCACCAATATCGTAATCGTTACTACAACGATCAGTATTTCGACAATTGTAAACCCACCTCTAAATTTCTTCATCAATACCCTTATTGTACGTTGATAGCTTATTTGGTGCAAACAAAAAAACTCCACTAATTGTGAAGTTCTCGTGGTGGAGCATAGCGGATTCGAACCGCTCACCTCTTCGCTGCCAGCGAAGCGCTCTAGCCAAATGAGCTAATGCCCCATAGTAGCCGTATTGTAACAAAAATTCACCCCTAAAGCCAGAGGCGAATTCTTGCAGCTGCTACGCGCCCACCCGGGGGCACGGTGTGTATTTTAGAAAGTACTGTTTATGTTCACGCATCGGTACCCCGATTGCGTACCAGCTTCAAAGAATAGTATGCACCATACCTTTGAATAACACAAGCACTTTGCCTCCCGCCTTTAGCGCTTTGTATCACGCTTGCGTAAGCTTGGATCCAAAATTCGTTTGCGTAAACGTAGATTTTTTGGCGTAACTTCTAGTAGTTCGTCGTCATTGAGGAAGTCTATACACTGCTCGAGGCTCAATTCGGTGTACGGCGTTAGTTGTACTGCCCCATCTGATGACTTCGAGCGCATATTTGTCAGATGCTTGGCTTTACACACGTTTATCTCTAGGTCTTCATGACGATTATACAAACCAACTATCATGCCAGCGTATACTTCTACCGCCGGCCCGATGAATAACTCACCACGGTCTTCGGCATTCTGCAATGCGTATGGAGTAGTGGTGCCGGCTTCAAATGCAATTAAGGCCCCACCGCGCGTGTTCATAAGCTTTGCACCAACAGGCTGATAGCCGTGTGGCAAACTGTTCATAATAACTGTTCCTCTAGTGGTCGTCAGAAGGATATTACGAAGGCCAATTAGCGCACGAGTTGGCAGCAAATAATCAAGCCGAGCAGTTCCACTAGTAGTTTGTTCTTGGGCACGTAGTTCTGCCCTACGAGCACCCAGCTCTTGGCTAACAGCACCAACAAATTCTGGTGAAACTTCTATGTAAAGTTCTTCAACGGGCTCTTTTTCGATACCGTCCTCTTGGATGGTAACAACTTGCGGACGACCAACTTCAAATTCGTAGCCTTCGCGGCGCATAGTTTCAATCAATACGCTAAGATGCAATTCACCACGTCCGGAAACAGTAAAACCAATCCCATTATCAGCCACCCGCAGGCTGACATTCGTTTCGAGCTCCTTCTTTAGCCGATCACCAATCTGGCGACTGGTAGTAAAATCACCTTCACGACCTTTCATAGGACTCGTGTTTGGCCCCAAATACATACGAAGTGTTGGCGCCTCGATCTCGATTGTTGGCAGAGCTTCAGGTGATTCTTTGTCAGCAATCGTGTCACCAATATGCGCATCGCTGATCCCCACTAATGCCACGATATCACCGGCACTTGCCTCTGCTATTTCTTCCTTTGTAAGCCCACGATACCCAAAAAGCTTCTCTATCCGTGCATTTGAGCTCGTGCCATCACGCTTTAATAGCGTCACAGGCAGTGATTTCGTGGCCCGACCACGCGAGATACGGCCAATTGCGTATTTGCCCAAAAATGAGTCGTAGGCCAAACTCGTAACCAATAATTGCAAGCCGCCTTCTGCACGTACGTCTGGAGCCGGAATTTCACTAATAATCGCATCGAAAATTGGCGCCAAATCAGCGTGTTCAGATGGATTATCTGGTACAGACTTCCACGCCTTACCCTCACGGCCAATTGCATAATACATTGGATAGTGTAGCTGCGAATCATCAGTCGCCAACTCTAGGAACAAATCAGCCAGTTCATCTTCTACTTCTGCAATCCGACGAGCAGGCTTGTCAATCTTGTTGATAATAACCACTGGCTTTAGCCCAAGCTCCAGCGCTTTTGTAAGCACAAACTTTGTTTGTGGCATTGGACCTTCCTGGGCATCAACAATCAGCAGTACCCCATCGGCCATATTTAGCGTACGCTCTACCTCGCCTGAAAAGTCCGCGTGACCAGGTGTGTCAACAATGTTTATCTTGTATTCCCCGTGGTAAATCGATGTTTGCTTTGCCGTAATGGTGATACCACGCTCGTGCTCTTGATCGCCGCTATCCATAATCAACTGCTGACTCATTTCAGCCTGATTGTCGCGAAACGTTTTTGACTGCTTTAACAAACCATCGAGCAGTGTTGTCTTGCCGTGGTCTACGTGCGCAATAATTGCAATGTTTCTAATGTGGTTTGATGTTTGCATAAAAATATTCCCTTCAGGGATTCTACTATAGTATAGCAAAAAACTCCTGTAAAAGCTATAGCGATACCTGTAATCATTGCAATTTTAGTGTATGGTATGGTATTTTTTGCAGAACTATGCTTAAATAAACATGCTCAGAAGCTAGCATATACTTGTTATTGTGTCTAGAAGGTCGATCTGAAAATGTTAAAAATAGTGAAAGAAGTATATGCAAAAGCAAAATCTTTTTGTAGGCAGTTTGGCCTACGCAACAACTGATGACACCCTACGCGCGTTTTTCGAGCAAATTGGTGCAGTTGCAAGCGCTCGCGTAATTAGTGACCGTGACAGTGGTCGTTCAAAAGGCTTTGGATTCGTTGAAATGGAAAATGACAGCGACAACCAAAAAGCTGTTGACCAACTAAACGGCAAAGAGCTTGATGGCCGCGCCATCAACGTATCACTTGCTCGTCCAAAAGAGGACAAGCCACGCGACGGCGGTTCATTCCGTCAGCGCAGCTGGTAATACATTTTACCAACAAAAATAGTCCGTACACGCTACGGACTATTTTATTTGCTGCTTAAACATTTTGTAAAATTCACCCTTTTTCGCAATAAGTTCATTGGCTGTACCGTGCTCTACGATACGGCCATTCTTTAGCATATACACAGCATCGGCTTTTTCTATTGTTGTAAAGCGATGGCTAATAGTTATGATAGTTTTATTTTTTTCAGCGAATAGCCGTTCAAAAATATGTGCCTCGGCCAGCGCATCAATCGCACTAGTTGGCTCATCTAATATAACAACCGAAGCATTGCGGTAAAAGTTGCGCGCCAATGCAAGCCGCTGCCATTGCCCTCCGGAAATATCCTGGCCTTTGTTGCCTTCGTCATCTTCCATCCATTGATTAACATAATTGTCTAAGCCGCGCGGCAAACTATGTAAAAATGATGCCTCGGCAGACGCAATCGCATTTTCAATCCGCCTGTCAGTCATGCGGCTTGATACGTCACCGTACACGATATTATCGCGAGCAGAAACAAAGTGATACTTTATAAAATCTTGGCTCAGGACACTGATATGTTTGTGCCACGTTGCAATATCGTACTTATTCAAGCCAATACCATTTACACGAACTTCACCGCTTCCTGGCTCATACAAACCAGCCAGTATTTTTATGAGTGTCGATTTGCCTGCGCCATTTTCACCCACGATTGCAATATGTTGCCCATGCTGTATCGTAAATGAAATATTTTTTAAAACCTCTTTTTTCACAGAGGGATATGCAAACGATACGTTATGAACTTCTATGGTTTTCGGTGCGCCTTGCAATACGATTTCGCCAGATACTCCGTTAGGCAATTGCATAAACGCCTGATAATCAAACAAATTTGCAAGATCCTCATCAATTGAATTTATACCACTCACGAAACTTTTTGCGCCACCAACTGCCCGCCCAATAACTTGTTGCACAAATAGAAATTGTCCGATAGGCTGACGGTGGGCAATAATTTGCAACGTTATCCAAATAAGCCCAGTTAGTTCAACGCCCGCTTCTAGTACATCAGCCCCTAGCCGTTTCCATAAGTACTGTCTCTCAAAACTAATTCGTTCTTTTTCATCTCGATCGCGCATAGTCCGACGAAGCTGCAATAAGCTCTTTACAAGTCCGTACAATCGTAGTTCGGCAATATTATCAGGCTTCATCATTTCGTATTCAATCCAGCTCACCACACGTCTGGCCTGTATGTTTTCTTTCCAATGTTTTGTCTGTAGTCGTGTCAAGCGAACCTGAATAATAACACCCGGAACAATAGCGGCGATGGCCAACAAGCCCAACCACCAGCTTATAGTTATCAGTACCCCAATGCCCAGTATCATACTGAAAAAGTCTGTGAGTATGTTCATAAGCGAACGAAGAATGCGTGGGAAAAATTGAGCAAACCGACTTGCTTTTTCATATAGATCTGCTGTTTCTTTGTCGTCGTAGCGCCAAAATGCGGGCGTTAGAAAATGTTCGTACATTTGGTCGCTGACGGCCGCATTTATGCGATATTCCATTAGTTGCGATAGGTAGTTTTCCAAACTCGACCAAATAAATGATGTCACACCTAGTAGCGCAGTAATCACCACGAGTTCAAGTGCATGTACGCCAGCGCCTGCTTTGCCAGCATAGGCATCGACAAGTGACGTTGTAGTCATTGCGGCAAAAAATGTCGTGATAATAGGAAAGACTGAGTTAATTAACGCGCCGATAATTTGCACCCATATAGCCATCGGTGCAGCACTATAGGTAGTTTTTGCAATTTCAATCGTGGCAAATAGACGCTGTTTACGACTTAATTTTAATGTTTCATCCGTAGCCGCCATATTATGTAGTTAGCATACCGTAGTTATTTACTCCTGCGACGAAGTGTGGCCGCGCCAAGGACGACCGCGACAAAAATGAAACCTACTACAACCCACACATCACGCCAAGACTCACTCGATAGCGTGGTTTCGACAGCCACTCGCTGCAACGCATCGACAGCATAGGTTAATGGCAGATAGTATGCCACGGTTTCAAGAACTTTTGGCATTTGGTCGAGTGGCAGCAGCAGCCCACACACCAAAAGCTGCGGAAAAATAAGTGCCGGCATGAATTGTACTGCTTGAAATTCCGTACGTGCAAAGGCACTCACGAAGATCCCTAGCGCAGTGCCTAGCAATGCATCGAGTAGCGCCACCAAAACCACGAACCACTGCGACCCTGCCACAGTCATCTCTAGCAGAAATATCGCAACCGTACTTGCCACCAATGACTGTGCAATCGCCAACAAGCCAAATGCAATTGTATACCCCAAGATCACATCTATTTTTGCGATTGGCGTTACCAGAACTCGCTCCAGCGTACCGTTTGTGCGTTCACGCAGCGTTGTGATGCTGGTGATCAGAAACATGATTGTAAATGGAAAAATACCCAGCAGCGACGGAGCAATACGATTGAACACAGTACTATTATCAACATATAACCAGTACAGCAAGCTCATTAACACAACTGGTACAAGAAATATCAACGCAACCGATCGTTTATCGTGAGATAACTGTCGCAATATTCGCCGCGCAGTAGCAAGCACCGCCCAAATATGGTACCTCATGCCGCACCTACTATCTTCAAAAATGCATCCTCTACGTGGCGTGTGCCAGTTTCACGCAGCAGTTTGTGGCGAGAATCAGCCCACAATAGTGC
>JAGOVX010000027.1 GCA_018060465.1 Candidatus Saccharimonadota bacterium
GCCATACCCAGCGGCCCTGCGCTATGGCCACTACCGGCTTCTTCAAGCATGCGAATAATATCCTTGCGAATAGCATTGGCCTTGTCTTGAAGCTGTTTTACAGTAAGTTGCCCACTCATATATTTACGCTTATTGTAGCATAAGGGGGATGGCGAAAGAAGCATCTTTGGTACTTTTAACGCCAAAAGTACCGTATTCGGGCACTTTTTCGAGAAAGATTACAACAAAAGATTTAGGTACGAAAATAAAGCCAGCAACCCTATATCACGCTATGTCTATTTATCTCACCAACTAATGATTTGTAGGCAGCCGCAGGGTCGGTACTTTTCGCAATCGTTCCGCCGACACTTAACACATCCACCCCGCCTTGGCTCAAGGTAAAGGCGTTCTCTAGGTTTACACCGCCGTCCCAACCAATTTCAACACCTGGCTTGATAGCACGAATCAACCGCACTTTTTCAAGCTGCATCAAACTCGCCTGACCACCGTAATGCCCCAGCTCGCCGCTAAATATCATGACATGGTCGGCCAGCTGTATAAGCGAGCCTACCGACTCTGGTACGGTCGGTTTTAGTAGTGCAATTCCTGCCCGTATGCCTGCAGCCTGAATTTTTTGCAAAATTGGCGTTATGTCTTCCTGGACTTCAGCATGGAATGTAATCAGGCTTGGTTTTAGTGCAATCAGCTTGTCGACGTGCTCGCTGGGACGCGCCACCATAGCATGTATATCTGCTTGCCAATTGGCTGGCCACCACATCTGATCTTCGCCTATTAAAAAGGCTGGTGCGAACTCGCCGTCGGCAGTATCTATATGAATACGTTCGGCAAATGGAGATATTTTGGTCATATAGTCTTTGTATTGGTCGGCATTTTCTACCGTCACACTTGGTGCTATCACCGTCATTAGGCTAGTTCATCTAACTGCGCATTTCGGCGCTTAAATCTGGCAGCCCCAGCAAATGGCGTATTGAGCCACGTTTCCACGATACCTTGCCACAAGGCATCGTCGCTCGCCACTACTCGGGCAGGCAGGCACAACACATTGCTATTGTTGTCATTGCGGCATTCTTTGGCTTCAAATGCATCCCATATTACCGCTGCACGAATACCTCGAAAACGGTTGGCCGCTATGGCCATACCTTGGCCTCCTGTGCATATTAGAATGGCTCGTGGGTCGAGTTTTTCGTCTTCACCAATTACCCGCAACGCCGCCATCTGGGCAAACTCTGGAAAATCATCATTCGGGTCGAGTTGCATATCGCCAACATCCTGCCACTCATAATTATGTTTCGAAAGGTAGGCTTCTATTTTTTCCTTCAAATAAAAGCCACCGTGATCCGCACCTAAAAATAGTTTCATGTTCCTAAGTATAAGCAGTATGAGAAGTGATGTAAATAGCCAGCGCCGTGCGTAGAAGCCGCCACCCAGGTGGGCGTATGCTATTGCAGACTTTTACCGATATCCGCAACAAGTTCAACTAAGCGATTGCTGTAGCCCCATTCGTTGTCGTACCACACCATGATCTTGATTAGATTGCCAGCTACGACCTTTGTAAGTTCCAAGTCTACCGTGCCAGAATTGCTGTTGCCAATATAGTCACCCGAAACAAGCGGTTCGCTAGAAACACCCAAAATCCCCTGGTAGTATGGTTCGGCAGCGGCTTTTTTAAAGGCATTATTTACTTCCTCTACCGTAACGTCGCGTGACAATAGTGCCGTTACATCTGAAATAGACACAACTGGCGTTGGCACACGTACCGACACACCGTCAAACTTGCCCTCAAGTTGTGGCAAGGTTTTTGTCACCGCAATGGCCGCGCCAGTAGTAGTTGGTACCATGTTCTCGGCCGCATTACGACCTTCACGCAAATCTTTACTCGGTGCGTCTTGCAACTTTTGACTTGCCGTGTAGCTATGTACCGTTGTGAGCATGCTTTTTTCTACACCAAACTCGGCATCGAGCACTGCCATTACCGCACCCAAGCTATTGGTTGTACAGCTTGCATTTGAAACAACGTCGGTTGCACCGGCCACCTTGTCGTCATTTGCACCCAGTACGATCGTATCGACGCCTTCTGATTTTGTAGGCCCTGATATAACGACTCGCTTTGCACCAGCCTGAATGTGCCTTGAGGCACCTTCTTTATCAGTGAAGAACCCAGTACTTTCGATGACAACATCTATGCCCATCTGGCCCCATGGCAACATTGTTGGGTCTTTTTCAGCCAGCACTTTCACCTTTTTACCGTCTACTACAATCCCATCCTCATCGGCCGAAACTTCATGACCATAGGTGCCGTAGTTGCTATCGTGTTTTAGCAAATATGCTAGCGTTTTGTTGTCTGTCAGGTCGTTGATCGCGACAATTTCTACGTCGCTGCGTTCAAATGCGATTTTAAAGGCATTGCGGCCAATTCGCCCAAACCCGTTGATGGCAATTTTAGTAGTGCTCATGTACTGCTCCCACTCCTCTTTATGGTATCTTGCTTATGATTATACACTACAGTTTCTGGTATATACTAGAAGTATGTCTAGACAAGAGGTACTACGAGCAGCAAAAACTAAATATTCCAGTATGGAGGTACTGGAGCTCGAGCACGCTATTGATATTGCAAGTGAAGCGCACCTTGGACAAAAACGAAAAAGTGGCGAGCAGTATATTATTCACCCGCTTGCAGTAGCGCTTGTACTGATTGAGTGGGGTATGGATATCGATACTGTGATCGCCGGCGTACTGCATGATACCCTAGAAGACACTGATGTAACGCTTGAAAAACTGGAAAGTTTATTTGGACGAGATGTTGCCTTTTTGGTAGATGGCGTGAGCAAAGTTGGTAAAGCTCGCAGTGGTATGCGCGACCTAAATACCTACTTGCCCGGCACCAAAGACAATCTGTCAAAGCTGATGATTGCCGTGGGCCAAGACGTGCGAGTCTTGATAATTAAACTGGCTGACCGTCTGCACAATATGCGTACCCTCGAGCACATGCCCCGAGAAAAACAGAGAAAAATCGCTCGTGAAACCATGGAAGTATTCGCGCCGCTTGCTGATCGAATGAACATGGGGCGTGTGCGCGTACAGCTAGAAGAACTGGCTTTTCGCTATTTAATGCCCAAAGATTTTACTCATACAAAAGCCATCATGGATAGCAGGCTCAAAAAGAGCCAACGAAAGCTTGATGCCGTACGACGTGAAGTTACCGCACGACTCAATGATGAAAAGATTGAATTTGAAATGGATGGCCGCGTCAAAAGTGTCTATAGCACCTTTAAAAAACTCGACCGTTTGGACGGCGACATGGACCAAATACACGATTTGATTGCGCTTCGCATTATTGTGGATGATATTTCCACCTGCTACTTGGTGCTGGGAGTTCTGCACGAACTATATACGCCGTTTTACGAACGCATCAAAGATTATGCGGCACAGCCAAAATCAAATGGCTACCAAAGCCTGCACACAACCGTACAAACAGACACCGGACAAATTGTAGAATTTCAAGTGCGTACTCGCGAGATGCATGATTACGCCGAACGTGGGTTTGCTGCAAGCTTTCACTACAATGAGTCAAAGCTTACCGATGCCTACAAAAAAGGTGCTATCGCCAAATTACCCGCCAACTTGTCCTGGATTCAAGATTTGCAAGAAACAGCCGCAAAAGCATCCGAGGGCAAACAATTCGATGCAAAAAAATTCCGCATGAATCTTTTTAATGACCGTATATTCATATATTCACCAAAAGGTGACATTTGGGATCTACCGGCCGGTTCGTATCCGCTTGATTTTGCCTATCGCGTACACTCAGACGTTGCGTCTCGTGCGAGTGGCTTTCGCGTCAATGGGGTTATGAAGCCGTTTAGTTACAAGTTGCAACACGGAGACCAAGTAGAAATCATCACTAGTAAAACCGCCAAGCCTCGTCCAGACTGGCGCGAACATATGATAAGCAACCATGCCAAAGAAAAACTGCGCTCACAACTAGCTCGTGAAAATCACGGCCTTTTCAGTGGCGTTACTCAGCGCTTTCGTCGCAAGAAAAACCCGTAAAGACTACTGGTTGCTCCAGCGCTCGATGCATTCTTTGATAGTAGCCTTGGCCTGTTCAACATCACCCCACCCAAGTGGTTTGGTGCTACCTGGTTTTTTCAAATCTTTGTAGTGCGCAAAGTGGTGTTCAATCATTTGCTTCCAACGCTCGCCTAGATCATCAAGGCTCGTCACGCTATCACCATCATGACGATTATCAGCAGGTACCACTACCACTTTATGATCGGCTTCACCGTCATCCTCAAAATTGAAAATTCCTACAATACGAGCTTCCAGCCACACGCCCATTGGCAATGGTTCTGGACACACGATCAATGTATCAAGTTCGTCACCATCTTCATCAAGTGTCTGAGGTATAAACCCATAGTTTACAGGCTTTGCAAAAATTCCCGGCTCTACACGATCTAACATAAATGCAGCCCGTTCTCGATCCCATTCTACCTTTAGCTGTGATCCTTGCGGTATCTCTACAACGGTATTGACCATACCTTCATCAACATTTCCTGGTGTTAGTATCTGATTAAAATCGGCCATTTTCTCTCCTTTTTTAGATTTTGCATTCTACTACTTCCATTGTATCGTACCGCATAAATTTTCTCTACACTAGGCAGATGCGATATAATAGCAACAGAACAATTATGCTTAGTCACAACACTCGACTGCTAGCCGCAGAAGAATACGCTCACGATGCTGTAAAGAAAATGCAACGTGCTTCGTCGCGTATCGCTTTTGTTACCACAACATTTCGTGTTGATGATGAGCTGAGTGAAAAATTTTTTACCGCACTGTGTGATGCAGCAGATCGCGGCGTACTAGTCTCGGTGTGTGCCGACACTCTGACATATATCGAACCAAAAGAATCTATTTTTAGAACTCCTGCTCGAAACACTTCGCGAGTATACAAAGCCATAAAAATTGAACGCGAGCTAAAAAAGCATGGCGTAAGTTTTCGCTGGCTAGGACGCAGTAGCGCTCTTCCTCTCACTGGCCGTACTCATGCAAAGTGGTTGATTATCGATGATACGGTGTATAGTTTCGGTGGTGTTAATATGGATTCCGGCAGCTTCAAGAACACTGATTTATTGCTACGCATCTCAAATAGTCAGCTTGCCGACAAGCTGTTTTTACTTCACACACGCGTTCTAAAAGCCGATCGCGCGCGGCATGCATTTCGTAGTTACAAATTCACGATAGACGATGCATCAACAGTGTTGGTTGATGGCGGCCTAAGCTTTGATTCCATCATTTATCGTCGAGCAAAACAACTTGGCAAACAAGCCAGTTCTATCTTGCTCGTATCACAGTACTGTCCTACAGGCACGCTCAATCGAATTTTGCGCCGCGGCAATGCGCGCCTCTACTTTAATCATTGGAAAGAAGCAACGCAAATAAACCGTACTATCATCCGTGTGGGGCTTTTATTTTCAAAGAATAAAACATTGTATACTCGTGACAATTATTTGCATGCGAAATTTATTATTTTTACAATGCCTGACGGCAAAAAGATCGCCATTACGGGATCACACAATTTTATGTCTGAAAGTGTGATTGCTGGTACGCGCGAGATTGCGCTAGAAACGCACGACAAAGCTATTATCACCCAGCTTGAATCATTTTTTAAGACTCACATACAGTAGTACGGGTGCGCACGGTCGTGCGTACGCGCAAAATGGATACTGTATCAAATTATTGACGTTTTATATTGTCTAGATATTCACGGATTGCAAGCGCCGCAGATGCACCCTCACCAACCGCACTCGCGATTTGCATGGTTGCACCACTTCGTACATCGCCACTTGCAAAGACGCCAGGAATATTCGTTTCAAGTGATGAACTTGTTTTTACCAATCCAGCTTCGTCAAGCTCTACGACACCCTGTAAAAACTCTGTATTTGGCTTCAGGCCTACAAACACAAATACGCCATCGACTGAAATCTCTTTCGCCTCGCCATTTTGGGTAACCTTTACCGCAGCTACCTTACCGTCAACTGCAATAATCTCATCAGTGGTTGTTGCAAGGTGCAGACTAATTTTTCCGCGCTCTACATATTCCTGCAATTCATGCTGCAAAACTTCGCTGGCCTTGATTGAGCTCCGAACCAATACGTCAATATGACTTGCAAAGCGAGTTAGGAAAATAGCCTCTTGGATCGCAGAATTGCCACCGCCTACCACGGCAAGCTTTTTGTCACGATAAAATGCACCATCACAGGTTGCGCAGTAATGTACGCCTCGGCCATAATATTCAGCTTCACCAGGTACACCGATCTTGTTGTAATCGCTACCTGTCGCTATCAGTACAGCCTTAGCTTCCACTTCCTTGCCATCTACAACAACTGTTTTTGTTGCTCCATTGTCACGAAGTGCCGTTACATCACCAAAGTCAATTTTTGCACCAAATCGTTCAGCTTGTGCCTGTAGCTGGGCTGCGAGTTTCATACCTTCGATACCTTCGGCAAACCCTGGGTAATTGTCTACTTTATCGGTGATTGCCGCCATTCCACCCACTACTGCCTTTTCGTACAAAATTGTGTCGATATCTTCACGAGTTGTATAGACTGCAGCAGCCAAGGCACTCGGGCCAGCGCCTATCATTACGACATCCCGAATATCGCTCATGCTATTTGACCTTCTTTAGCTCTACGATAAATTTTAATGGTCCAAATGGGCGTCCTGTCCCAGTATCTGCATCTCCGTATGCTTGCGAACCAGGAATGGTCAAGCGCACGACTGATCCCTCTTTCACACCCGTCAAGCCTTTCGTCCAACCAGTGATCACTTCAGCCAAACTAAAGTCAATTGGTGCTACTTTACCTTTTTTATTGGTACTATCAAATATCTGTCCGCTCGCGTCCCAGCCGAAATAATTTGCCGTAACGGTAGATGTTGCCTTGGCAGCAGCGCCAGAACCTTGCGTAAGAACTTCAACTTTTAGTTTTTTTACACTGTCTTTATCGAACGGACTTGCGCTAAAGCCAGCCAGCGGCTTGTTTGTCTTCCTCGCCTCATCTGCTTGCTTTTTTAGCGCCTCAGTGTATTCTTTTTGAGCTTTTGCTTGATCAGTTGCTTCGTTTTGCGGCGCCAATATCATCGCGATAAATCCAGCCAGCGTACCAACTGTTAGTACTATTGCAATCACCCATATTCCAAAACGTTGTGCTTTCGTTGTCGACATATATCCCCTGTACGTTCACTTATATTGCTTTACTTAGTATACCAAATTAGCTATTAATATCATACTGTTTTAGTCGTTGTTTGGCCTGTTCACTTGTCCCCATTTGTAGCCGCAATAGCTGCGCATAAATTCCATCAGTTTTTGCCAGCTCATCTGGCCGGCCAATTTCATCCACGCGTCCGTGTTGTAATGTCACAATTTTATCTACATGCGCGATTGTACTAAGTCGGTGTGCAATTATCAACGTGGTACGGTTTTTCATCAAGCGATCCAGTGCTTCTTGTACTTGCGTTTCTGCCTTGCTGTCTAGGCTGCTCGTCGCCTCGTCGAGCAGCAAGATCGGTGCATCCTTTAAGATGGCACGTGCAATCGCTATTCGCTGCTTTTGTCCGCCCGACAACTTCAGGCCACGCTCGCCAATTTCAGTATCTAATCCGTGTTCTAGTTTTTCAATAAATTCAAACGCGTTGGCTGCTTTTGCGGCTTTTATAATTTCCTTTTCAGTTGCATGAGGTTTTGGATATGCAATATTTTCTCGAATCGTCCCGCTAAATAAGGCTGGTTCCTGAAAGACAACTGCAATATTTTCGCGAAGGCTTGTTTGACGTACTTCATCAACCGACACTCCGTCTATGGTGATCGAGCCAGTATCAATATCATAGAGGCGCAGCAATAGGCTCGTAATCGTCGTCTTTCCCTCGCCACTCTCGCCTACCAACGCCACCTTTTCACCAGGTTCAATAGTAAAGCTGATATTTTGTAGCACTGGCTCCTTTTTACTATACCCAAAGCTTACCTCGTGATACGTAACTCGAGCATCTGTGACATCCAGCGCAGGCGCATGATCTTTATCTGCCACCGCAGGCGCAAGCTCCATAACTTTGAAATAATCTTTGCTGCCAGAAATTGCCTTTTGAATGCCCTCAATAATAAAGCTCATATTAAATATCGGGAATCGCATCATACCTAGCAGCTGAATGAGTAGCACCATTTCGCCAATCGAAAACCGTTTTTGTGCCGTCTCGACAAATAGATAGGCAAACATTGCAAAAAAGATAATATTTAACACAAATCGTCGTGAAATATCCATACCATGCCAGTAGCGAGATTGCTTGTGCGTAATATCAACAGTTTTCTGGAAACGTCGCTCAAAGTGACGAAATTCTAGGTTTTCCTGAATGAAGCTCTTTACCACTCGTATTTGCGAAATTACTTCTGCAAATCGTCCACTTGCGACGTCGGTTTCATGATTCTTTTCATTCTGCCAATGCTGCCATTTTTTACTCGTAAGAGTTGTCAGCCACAAGAATAATGGGTACAAAATTGCTAACAATAGGGCAAGTTCCCAGCTGTAAAACAAGACTATCACGAGTGTCAGCGCCATCGTCAAGAACATTTGAAAAAAGTTATTCGCAAACATGTTCATAAACTGCGTAACTTCAAATATCGTTCGATTCAGCCGGTTGATAATAGTACCAGTCAGTTCTTTATCGTAGTAGCTTTGGGGTAGTTTCAATAAATGTGAGTAGTAGCGTTCAGATAGCTGCTTTTTTAATTTTACGCTCATCACATCACCCAAATACCCGCCCCAGTTTGTGAATAATGTGCTGGCAACATCAACCACAAATAATGCGACGGCCAGCCACAATGCACCAGAAACGTCAGCTTTACCCGAACTGACGGATGTAATAATAAGATCAGTTGCTTGCTTAATGATAAACGGAACAGCAAGTGCTGTCAGGCTCATCATAATAGAAAGCACTACAATACCAAGGTAGTACGGCCACAAATGACGGGCATAGCCAAGAACTTTCAACAAATGACGCATTAAATGTATTATGTCAGGTCGTGAGAGAAAATTCTAGCTCGTTGCCGCATACAAATCCAGCCACTGCCGTGTTGTCAGCTGCGATGGACGTAATTCTGGTGAAATACCGGCATTCTCGCGCGGTACTTTTGCAAAATATACCTGGCGAGAGAAACACTGCACTATAAATTGACGATATCGTTCTGCCTGGTTACGTGGCAGCAGCGGATTCTCACGTAGTTTTAGTTCTAGCAGCACCGTATCGACAGCTGGTGGTGGCGTAAAGTCTGTTCTTCGTAATGGTTTTCGTATACGCACATCAAACCACGGGCTGATTTGTGCGGACATCGCACTCGTAAAGTGATCGTTGCCTGGCACAAGTTTACGCGCAAATTGCTTTTGAACAATTAGATACATTGCCTTGGGGGGATTTTCCATGGTACAAAACTTTTCGACAACCTGAGAGCTCAAATTGAAAGGAATGTTTGCAAATATCTTGTACTCTCCTTGCGGCGCCGGTAGCTCTACGATACTTGCAGGCAGTATCGTAACATTGCGATAGCCCGCCATATTTACATACAGCTTTTGCAAGGCATCTTTTTCATTTTCTACCGCTATCACTTGTTTGCAGCGCGGTGCAAGAACCGCAGAGATTATACCGCTGCCCGCACCCAAATCGTACACGGTATCATTTTTATGAATCGTACTGTGCCCTATCAACTCCGCGACGAAGTCTGGATTGCGTAAAAAATGTTGGCCATAGCTGTATTTTCTAGTCGTCATATGTTTGTAGTATAGCAGCCCGTCATGCAGTTAGGTCCCATTGTCGTTGTGCATACACCGACATCACTTATCCCATAAACCCAAATAGTTTTGCCGGCGCAACATCTAAATATATCCTCGCGCATGTCATTTTCATACGTAGTTATGTAGTTGAACGCGTAGCTGCGTTCTAGCCAATACTATATTATCCAGCTTGATATGGGTTGACCCGCCTATCATGGGCTTCTGTAATTGTTTCAACACCTCGCAACGCAATAAAAGACACTGGCGCTCCTTCAGATGCAAGTATGGCCATCAGTTCTCGACGTGGCACATGCAATATTCCTCCACCAAAATCTCTCCACTGCCAAGGATTCATATCAGTCATTAGATCATCATCAGTTGGTTTTTCTTTAGGCGCCGCATGTGCCAAAATATAATGCCAATTCCCTTCTTTATCTTGGTGTAACTCACGTCTAAAGGTCATCTCGCGATTCATCATAGCCTGCATCACCGCATGCGTCAGCGCATCACACCGATTACCATTCGACTGGTCATGATTTGGCGGCAAAACCAGCGCAGCATTAACTTCCAAGCCGGCATAGTATGCAAACTCACGCATTTCACTTTCGAGTGTTGTCATTAATTATATTATACTACTCTTTCGTGTTTTAGTCAATAGATATAGGGTACACTGCCCCTGTTAGCGTACAGTATCTTTGTTTGCTTGTTGACTTTTTGTACATTTTATGTTACTATCTAACACGAATCAATCTTGCCTAGGCCGGATTTTTTCATGTCAGGTTACCCCCCTACAAAGAAGGAGGTGAGAGGCTTCATGCCTTTCGCCGAATCATCACCTGTTCGTCGAGCGCGCCAAAACCTTGGCTGGACGCAGCGGTACCTCGCCAAGGTAACTGGGCTAAGCCCCAGCACAATTGGCGTCATCGAGCGCCTGCGTAACCCAAACTGGGTGCTGGAACTCGAACGGCAAAACCTTAAGTCGTCACTCACGACGCTTGAGGTGGCTGTCCGTATTTGTGCCGCCCTTGGTGCGCTTGAATACGGGCGCAGCTACACCGTCAAGGAAGTGGCGCGTAAGTCAAAGATGCTCTTTACCGAGCAAGGCTTGACGGACCGCACAAGACGATTGAAGCAGTCCTACCCGGACCAAGAACGGCATCTTCGCGCCGTCGCCTGACACCACCCCCGAAGAAAGGAACACCAAATGCACAAGCATTTGAGAGCCCCTCCGGGGGTTTTCTCTTGCCAAAATTATTTTTCCCAAGGAAAGTCTGAGTGACCAAAGTGCCCATACCGAGCAGTTGCCTCATAGATTGGACGCCGTAACTCAAGAGTTTTAATAATGCCATTCGGCGATACATCATAGCCATCAATATTTTTCTGCACACCATCAATTGTCACGCTGGCTTCAAGCGGTTGGTCATAGCCGATCGCATATGCCAAATGGCAGAATACTTCGTGTGCGTCATGCTGTTTCAAATAGTCTAGTGCTATTTTGCGTGCCATGTAAGCTGCCGAACGATCAACCTTAGATGGGTCTTTCCCTGAAAAACAGCCACCACCAATCGGAATACGTGGGCCGTAATTATCGACCACCAATTTTCGACCCGTTAGGCCTGCGTCAGCATCAAACCCGCCCTTTTGCCAATCACCCGCAGGATTGGCATGGATCTGCAAACCTGGAACAAGCCGCGTCCCGCAAGCCGCAGCCCATTTTTTTATCGCAGCCTCTAACTCAGCGCTTGCAGCATTTTGAAAACTTGCCACCACAGCAACAACCTCATTATTGTTCAATGTGACTTGTGTTTTACCATCGTACGGCCATATTTCATACAAGTATTGATTGAGCGAACGCGACAATACAACTTCAAGTGGTAAATATTCGGGTGTTTCATTGCACGCATAGCCCACCATAATGCCTTGGTCACCAGCGCCACCCGTATCAACCCCGCGAGCGATTTCAGGCGATTGTTGTACTAAATGAATGTCTACGTCAATTTTCTCGCCGGCAATCCGCCGCACAATTGATGCAAGTTCTGGGTGAGTAGTACTCGTTACTTCACCAATAATAAATACCCGGCCATGCCCACCGACTGTTTCAACAGCCACGCGGGCGTTCTTGTCTTTAGTTAAATACGCATCCAAAATAGCGTCCGAAATTTGGTCGCAAAGTTTATCTGGATGCTTTGGAGATACCGACTCTGCGGTTCGATAGTGTGTCATATATCTATCCCTTTCTTGGGCTGAATGGAGCACCTGCCTGTAAAAAACTTGTGGTTGCTAGCGGGTCATCAAGTCAGTTCTCTTACCGCTTCGTGATACTTAAAAATTGTTAATGTTATTTTATTTTACCATAGTTTTTCAT
>JAGOVX010000060.1 GCA_018060465.1 Candidatus Saccharimonadota bacterium
GGGCATTGCCAATGTGCGGAGTGCCGTTGACGTATGGAATCGCCGTAGTAATGTATAATTTTTTTCCCATTACCTTCATTATACCAGTATTCTATGTGAAGGGTTCGTGCCTACGTAGATACTAAAGAAGCTGAGCAACTACGGCAAAGCGGGCATTACTATCACCCTGAGAGTGGGAAAAATAATTTGGATCTGTGGCCGTAGTAACGGGCGATACAAAAATATTGGCATCTGGTACACCTGCGTGTACGGCGAGTGCTTTATTGAAGCCCGCGAGATCTAGATGGATTTTTCCCTCTTTTCGCATGACAAATTGCTCCCAGTCGGTAGCAGTCGCATCGTCAAAATATGCCAATCCGTACTGTTCTTTGGCAATACTTGGGCTCATCCAAATCAGTAGGTCGGCCGGGTTGCTGCCCTTTTGCACAAAGTGCTCAATCGTCTTTGACATAGTCTTGGCAACCGACGCATGCCGGCCAAGATGCGCGAGCGCAAGCGCAGCACGCGTCTGATCATACAACACAGTACCTATGCAGTCGGCAATCGGTAGAAATAGTCCGACACCTGGCGTCTCGGTATACACTACATCGGCCTGTACGCCATCTGCGGTGGGTGCGGCAACGTCAATAATTGTTGCAAAAGACGAGTCGGCTTCGTAGGAAATGATTTGATACACACATCTACTGTAGTCAAGGCCGGCGGTTCGGCAAAAATCCTGCCGGTGTGCCACGATCTCTGGATGATGTCGACTATTCCTGGTTCTATCAAGCATCGTACCGTCTTCACGAGACGAGACAGCCACACGCACGTTTCTAGGAAAACACGTTGGTTGATCAGCACTAATCATATTAGTTTCAGCCAATCCTGAATTGATAATTCCTGCGCCCTTGCCTCTGCAGAAATATTCGCCTGCGCTAATATTTTGTCTACTTCAGTTTTTTCTATACCTAGGCCTCCAGCCAGCGAACTGCGCAGTTTCTTACGACGTTCGGAAAAGCCTGCCTTTGCGGTTCGAAAGAACGTTTTTTGTAACGTCACTGGAACT
Organism: Candidatus Saccharimonadota bacterium; assembly: GCA_018060465.1. Classification (GTDB taxonomy): domain Bacteria; phylum Patescibacteriota; class Saccharimonadia; order Saccharimonadales; family Saccharimonadaceae; genus UBA1020. The sequence goes on from JAGOVX010000060.1 coordinate 1,046, forward strand.
AGTGGCTCATCGCGACGGCGCATAACCACTACTTGACTGTCGACTTTTGGTGGTGGCGTAAAGTATTCTGCAGGGACTACCGTGCCTAGTGTGACTTCGTGAAATACTTGCGCCGAAACAGAGAGTAAGCTCATGTCACCCGGCTTGGCAGCTAAACGCTCGGCAACTTCCTTTTGTACGAGCAGCACTACCACACTTGGTGGATTGGCGGCTTCTGATAGAAGCTGTACAATTTTCGATGTTATGTAATACGGCACATTGGCAACAACCTTGTAGCCAGCCGGCAAGGAAGATACATTAAATGATAGTATGTCGGCATGGTGAACCGAAAGGTTTTTGCCCGGAAACTGCCCCGCAAGCTTGCTTGCCAGTGCCGAGTCGAACTCAACCGCCACCACTTCTTTTGCTCGAGCCAATAAAATGCTCGTTAATGTGCCTAATCCAGGGCCAATCTCTAGTACTGTATCAGACTCGGACAGCGTGGCTTCATCTGCAATAGCTTCTAGTATACGTCGATCTTTGAGCCAGTGTTGACCAAGTGATTTATTTGGCACCTATTGCTCCGGTGGGAATTGTGACAAGCCACGGCTCGCATAACACCCAGGATTTTGTGTTGCCAATCCACCACCAGAACGAATTGTATTTGCAATGATCGCTTTGTCTTGTACTGATGCTGGTGCTTGATCGGCCCGTGCATACCCTGTATTCAGACTGTTCCATGTACTAATACTAAACTGGTAGGCGCCATAATAGCCGTTGCCCGTATTGGTTTGATAATTGCCTCCCGTTTCGCACATGCGCAGTTCGTACAGCCACTTGCCTAGAGAACCTGCGTACTTTGCACCCACCACCACTACTCGTTCGGTAGGTTTTTTTACCACCACAGTGTGTGTTGCCTTGCGGCTAATCTCGCGACCATTTTTCATAACAATTTCATAGGTAACCAACTTTTTGCCGGCCACACCAGCTGCCTTAACTTTTTGGTAGCCAATTGGTTGGTCGGCATCTCGAATCTCACGTAGTGGGGCCTCTATTGACTCCTCACGCGTGACTGTTTGCTTGCCATTATGCCAAATCTCAATACGCATATTCGGAGTTATGGCCGCCTGCGAATGAACCGACAGCGTGTCACCCTTGGCAAGTGTTATCGACTTTTCCTTTAGGAAGTCGCTGACTGATGTTGTTTGAGTGTACACTGTATCGTCTTTGCCATACAGCACAAGTTTTACCGCAGTTGCGCGGTCGACAACCATACGCTCGCTCGCGCCATCGGCCAATAGATTGTTCGTTAGCTCTAGCTGTGCGCTATCCTCATCATGCAATACAATACCAGCCTGTGCCGCTATTTGTTTCGGTGTTTGGTAGGCAGTCATCACTAATTGCTTTGTTGCACCGTCCACGATCACAACGGGGCGAGCGCGATAAATATTGACTTCATAATTGTTTCCAACTAGCTGATCGTCAAGCCCTGGCTCTACCAAGTCATTTTTATCAAGTAGAATATGCTGCTCGCTAAACGCGTTACGAAGCGTAGTTGCGCTCGTGATAAACCCAGTTTCATTGCCACGATCATGGATAGTAATCAGTCGTTCACCGCTCGCGGGCGCCGCGTGTGCATGAGGTATAACAGCAATTGCAAACAGGCTTGCGACCAGCAAGACGCTCGCAATCAGAAAGTGGTGAATCGAAAATTTATGTGATTCTATTCTCATACGTGGTGACCCGCGTCTCTCGGCGCGTTCCTTCTATTGTAACAAAAAAGACTGCTTCGTAGCAATCAAGCCCGCCGCAGATGCGCATATTCAACATTCAGCTTTTTCGTTTGACCAGATACGAAACGGACCGTTACTGCCAACCCATCGACATCTATTATCTCGCCTTTTCCAAATTGTCCCGAAACTACCATCTCGCCAACTTCAAACATCTCGCCGTAAAACTCATCTTCGTCTTTATACTGCGAGCTTTGGTCTATTTGCATAATTTGATTTCCCATATCTTCCAGAAAACGTGATGGCATATTGTATCCACGCTGACCAAATTGAAGACGACTGGCGGCATACGTAAGGTGAAGTTCTTCCCGAGCACGAGTCATGCCAACATAGCACAAACGACGTTCTTCCTCTAGCTCGCTTGGGCCAGCCTCATGAATACGCGCATGCGGAAAAATTCCTTCCTCCATGCCTGCCATAAATACAAA
>JAGOVX010000061.1 GCA_018060465.1 Candidatus Saccharimonadota bacterium
TGAATACATAGACGCAATAGCAGATAATGAAGTTATCAATTTAGGTGTAGAGGAAGTTGAGCCTGATAAAGATGCTGTGGTAACAGTGAAAATGGGAGAGACAGTGAATTTAGGCAATTACAATTTTAAGAAGGTCTCAGTAAGTTTATCATATCCATGTAATAAAGATGAGATTGATGAGACCTTCAAGTGTGTGGCAGATTGGGTTAAAGAAAAGCTCCAATCATGCTTATGACTTCGTTCTGACGTTCAGGAACTTCGATAATATCGTACTTATCAGGAGTAATATGAAGCAGGTATCTTTCAAATTTGGTATCATGAGCAAAGTAATTCTGATTAGTCATAATGTACTGATAGATATTAAGCTGTAGGCTATATTGGTTGAAAGAAGTATCTTGCAGATGTGATATAGGTTGTTTAAGAGTCTGCCAGACGTTTTCGTATGTTATTTTTTCACCTACTCTGCACCCCAGTATTCCGTCATCAAACTTTGAAGAGCTCCGGCTACAGCCACTATATTTTTCTGTTTTGCTCGGCGAAATAGCACTTGCTTGGCTGGCAAATAGGTCAGTTTCTTTTTCTGCAGCAGAGTACATTAACTTTTCTTGCAGTACACTAATAGGATATTTTGCGATGGCCATTAATCCTAGCAATAAAACCACAGCAATAATCCATTCACCTGACGTACGTCTAGCAAACCACGCTTTTAACTTTACTAGATGTATTTGTTTAGGATTCTTGGCAGTATTACGCTTGTGTTTTTTTGGCATGGCTACATTGTATCAGCTCACACGCGCCTATGACGATAGTGCTTGAGCCCTATCGCGACCGAGGCAAGAACTATGAGCGATACAACTACGTTCCACTTGCCTATGTCTGTGTGTTGTTCTTCGTTTTGTGGTGGGTTTACCAAAGGACTAGATGCAGCCTTTGCCGTTTTACCGAGGACAAATGAAGGTTGGTTTGCCTGCACATTCGAGTCGTCACTAGGTGTTTCTTCGTCTGGGGTCAACTTTATTTTTTTAATGCATAAACTTATTGTTTAGGAGCTAAACGGCTTAAGTGATTGTTAGCAATGGGCGCACTGGAGCGACTGTGATTCGCGAACCTCCCAGTCTACGAAAAGGCGCTAAATACGTCTAGTAGTACTCTTTTTTTGCTGAACCCGAACAATCATACACCACCTCTGGCTTGGTGAAATCAACCATAATAAAGCTTGCATCGTTCGGCTTGTACTGATATGTAACGCCACACTCAAGGCCTTGGTATGAATACACGAGAACCCTCAGTACCTTATGGCTATATTTTGGAAGCAGGTTTTTAGAATTGTCATACCCGTATACCCACGGCTTCCGAATAACTGACCCTTGCCGTTGTTCAATCACCTTTAGTTGTTCCGGAGATGGCTCTTGATAAGTTACCGTACCCCGAATAGTACAACTTAGGCTCCCCTTCTCGAATTTTGCCGAGCTATAGCTACAATATTTTTTTATTTCTTTTGTACTGGGTGCAAGCTTTGCTGCTTCATTTACAAACGCGGTTATCTGTTGCTCTGCCTCATCATATATTTTCTTTTGTTTACTTATGGCTGCTTGTTGACTGACAAATGCCGCAATGAGGACAACTCCAATAATTACTCCGGATACGAGTAGTGTGTGAGTAACTGCAAAGCCGTATTGGTTATTGGTATTACGCATGGGTTTATTGTAGCAGCTACGCGTGTTTGCGGCGAAATAGCAGGACAGCCAGCAAGAATATAGCCAATGTGGCGGTGATAAGACCGACGAAGACATGTGCCCTGCGGTTCTCTTGTTTCTCAGTTTGTCGTATGGTCTGTTTGGCAATATGCTGAGTCTGGCTACCTTTTTCTGTGGGTAGCATGTCGGTAACGCTCAGTACCGACACTGTGTCGGTACTTTCGTGCGCTTGGGGCGTCGGTATATATCCATAGTTAGGCTGGCGTACGGTAGCACTTGGAACCAAGCCGCTTGGTGTGCTGGCTAGATTCGTTGGCGCAGTGCTTGAGTAGGTCCCTACAGTGTTTTGCGTCTGGGATGGCGTTTTTTCCTCTGTTGGTTTCGTCTGGGGCATGAGTGGTGTATATATTGTAAGCAAGCTATCTGACGCAACGCTTTCGTCGTCAGTGCTGTCAAAATTACCAGGGCTTGTAGGTGAGGGTTCGGGTGGTGGAGCAGCTGCTTCCGGGTCGGAGCCTATCAGTCCGTCACATATATCATCCAGGCCGTCTTGGTCGATATCTTCTCCGCTTTGCGGCACTACTACACAGGGGTCGACGGCGTTGTTCAGCTCATCTCCGTCATCGTCGGTTTCGGTTGCCGCGACGTATACCACTTGCCGGTGGTCAACTTTCTGCCCGTTTTCGTCCACGGTGTAGACATGCAACGTATGAAATCCTGGTTCAAAACCGGAAGGTATTGTAACAAGTATTCCGTCCTGGGGTAGGGGTCCACTATATAAAACCGTTGGGGTAGAGTGCAGTTCTGCGACAATATCCGCGCGAGCATTGCCAGCCAAACTTTTACCCAAAGCGTAGGTTTTACCCGCAACCACGCGCATGGCTCCATCCACCCAGCGCACAACCCTGACCGGCCTGTTCAGCTTTGGTCGTCCCACAAGCATATCGCTGTTCGTATTAAGTGCAGGTTTATTATTTTTCTTTGGAGAAGGCATTGGCGTGGTTAGGTTATTTGTTTTATATAAAATCGCATTTCCCAATAGTTTGTGGCCAAACGCGGTTGGATGGTAGCTTTCGTTGCCGATTACAAGCGCAGAGTCGTTACCTTTGGTCAGCCCATTGACTGCGATCGGGGAGCTTTCACAGAGCCGATAGCCACTTAGGGCGGTTTCGGTGTCTATATAGTACACACCAGCCTCCTCTGTTGCGCGCTTGATAACAGAGTTGAGGTAGGTAATCAGTTGCGACCCAAACACTACTTCGTCTGCGTTGAGCCTGACGTTGCTGCCGCAGTTACCGCCAGGCTTGGCAATTTGCGGATACCCCACCACATACACTTTGCCGTGACTTTTTTGGGCAACGTCTTTGTATGTTTTGACGAGTCTATCGTATTGATCAAGGGTGCTCTGCATTAGTTCTACGCGGTCCTCGTCGTAGTTAAAACAATCGTCTGTGTGAAACACGTTTACACAACTGGTGATTATTTGTGCAATCCCTACGTCATTGCCACCGATGGATAACAAAATTGTGC
>JAGOVX010000028.1 GCA_018060465.1 Candidatus Saccharimonadota bacterium
CGCAAGTACTTTATATACTACATTCACCCACTTTACCCAAAGCCGTGAATATTTCTACAAATTGTCTGTTGTATTGTACCGTACTATAAAAATTGGTAATAGTATTGACTATTTATATATTTATGCTACAATATTTTCTAGTCGTTTTACCATCAGAGGTAAAGCAACAACGAGAAAGCCGTCGGAGACTACAAGAGTCGCCGGAGACCCACAAGGTCTTCGCACTCTCTAGGTCTCCGGCGGCTTTCTCGTTGTTGAATGCATACTAATTCTAAAAAAAAGATGTGGCCAGGGCGCGCGATGAGGCGCCCTGGCCGTGTTGGTTATTTTTTTAGGTGGCTTGATTTTATACAAGCACCGTTGTGGCTGCACAATGCAGTAATGGGGTGAGAAACCAACATCTTAGCCCCAAATTCACCATTACGTACGGAAGTTTTGCCTTTTATTGGCTCATCCGTGTTCTAATACTGCTAGAAAGTTCGACTTTTCAGCCAAACCAACCGCCTAGTACAGTACTATTATACAGTATTATTCTATTCGTACAGCCCGCAACATAATACGGTGGTCAAATACTTTGTCTTTTGGAATATAACGGCCGCTGAATGATACTATATTGAGCCCCTCTTTGTCGGCATGCGCTGCAAACATCATCTGCTTCATTCCAGTTTTATTTACTTCTTCCAAAGGAATATTCTTGTTCTCTACTACCTCATACTCAAAGCTTTTACCATCACCACGCTCGAGCACTATATGTGCACCGTTTGGTAAGGTATCGAGTTTTGAAAATATGCCTTCCTTGCTAAAGCCAGTACTATGACCGTCGATTAGCACAGCACCCGAGCCTTGTCCTGGCGTGACACTGCGCGTATACCAAGCAACGTCGTGTATATTGCGTGGTGTACCCAAATCACCGGCTTCTGTAAGGCCTGTCTGAGATACCCTCGCCCTGTCTATTCCAAGTTCAGGAATACTAAGATAGCGAGGATATAGGGCTGGCACCTTGTAGGCTACCATTTGTTCAGGTGTCACATCTGCTTCACTAACTGAAGGATCGGCCGATACAGTAGGAAATGGGATGGGCGGTTCCTCGCCAGTCGCGTACCAGCGATAACCGTAGTAGAATGTTAAGCCAACAAGAGACACAAAAACAACTGCCAACAACATGTGGGACGACACGAACTTATGCTTGTATTTAATTTCTAGACCTGTTGCCATGTTTATCTCTGTTATATTTCATACTTATTGTAGCACAAGCACTATGCAGTGCAACCCCATTTTGTAGGAAAATTATAGTTTTTTAGACGTTATTTGAAATCGTCGTAAGTTACCATCAGTGCACGAGAATTGATTTGACGCAAACTCTCTAGCGCAACAGAAACGACAATCAAAATACCAGTTCCACCAATGGCAAGCTTGCTATCTTGCACTCCTGCTATCTGATACAGCAAAAACTCACCTATGTACGGTAACACTGCAATAATACCCAGCACCAATGAACCAAACAGCATAAGACGATTCATAGTGCGTGACAAGTAGCGCTCTGTTTGTTCGCCAGGTCGTACGCCCTCTATGAAACCACCTTGTTTCTGTAGGTTCTCGGCAATTTCGTTGCTATTGAACACAATACCTGTATAAAAGTAGGTAAACGCTATTACCAGCAAAAAGTATAGCGAAGGATATATAAAGGCCTGTAGGCTATCGCCTTTAAATGCAGCCGAGCCAGGTGTTTGGAACCAAGTAACAAGGTTTGCACCAACTGCCTGAAAGTCTGGGTTGTTGGTGGCTTTTAGCACCTGTCCAGCAAAGGCCGGCAAGCTAAGAAATGCAACCGCAAAGATAACTGGGATAACGCCAGCGGCAATGAGCTTCATTGGCAGAATACTTTTTACACCACCGTAGCTTGTATTGCCTTGAACACGCTTGGCGTAATTTATAGTGACAATGCGCTGCGCTTCGTTTACCTTTACAAGAATATACAACACCGCAAGCGACACTGCTCCAACCGCTGCTACTATCCAGAACACTACTGGGTTGAACGGTAGCGAAAACCAGCCAAAGACGCTTAACTTGCCTGCTGATGTATCTAGTAGTGAATTGCCAAGCGTCTGTACCGTTTGCGGAGTTTGGCTCACAATACCGGCAAAAATCAACAAACTAAGCCCATTTCCCAGCCCCTGTTCGGTGACAATTTCACCAAGCCACATTAGCAGCAACGAACCAGTCGTCATTGCGCCCACAGCAATAACCCATTCAAACGGTGAGGTGGTACTAAGGGCCGAGGTAGAGTTACTCGCCAGTACCGACTGTCGAAGAATGTAAATAAACGCAATCGACTGAACAATCGCAAGAGGCAGGGTTATCATACGTGTCCATTGCTGTATCTTGCGACGGCCAGACTCGCCATCTTTGTGCAATTCTTCTAGCTTTGGGATGGCCTTTGTCATGAGCTGCGTAATAACACTGGCCGTAATAAATGGGCTAAGGCCCACTAGCACAATAGAAAAACTAGCGAGAGCTCCACCGGATAGTAGGTTCAAAAAGCCACCAAAATCACTGCTACTTACAACACTGTTTATTACGTCTTTCATTTGTGACGGTTCTGCAAGTGGCACTGGTATGTGCGCCAAAAAACGATATATCACAATAAGTCCTAGTACAACTAGTAGGCGTTTTCGCATATCGCGGTTTTTAAATGATGTTGAAATAGTTTTCCAGTTCATGTTTCCTTGTATTTCCCAAATTCAAGATTTGTAGTTCATCACCTATTTTATCACAACTAGTCCAGGATATGACGAAACCCCGCTTCCCTCTCGGGAGACGGGGTCTCGACCAAGTGGGGCGGGGTTAGTTGGGTCGCTGATTCAAGAGTTTCTTGAGCGCAGCTTGTTTCCGCGCAATATTACTCTTTTTTTCTGCTAGAAATCGAACAAGAATGCGCTCAATCCTGTCAGCAAGCTCGGTGACAATTTCGACTTCTCTGCCATCCAGACAGGTTGCGTAGATTCGACCATCTTCACCAACAAGCGATTTAATCAGCTCAACAACATGAGAAATGTCTTTCAGAATTACCAGATCGCAATTCTGACGAGTGCTGTCAATAACAGCCCAGTACCCACTTTCTAATGCCGCAACCCTGACACTGCTCGACGCATTGAAGTGCTTGAAGCGGTAGCGGAGGCGCGGGATTATTACCAATGCATTTTGGTCCAGCCCGAATTTCAGATCATTGAAGGCGCCTGAGATTTGCGTTCTTTGCACCGACTTTGGGAGTAAACCCCTAAGAGGCCGAGATGTCCTATGTCTTTGAAACTCATAAGTCCGATTCAGTTCGTCTGCAAGTCGGTCCAGGTAGCACTGACGACTCTCAGTCGTAGCTTGACTACTCATCCTTTCTCCAATCAACAAGGTGCATCACAACGGGCGTACCCGAGTAGAGGCGCACATGAATATGACTATTTTATTATGTCATACTTTGATCGATAGTGCAACGTGAGTTTTTGCTAAAAAAAGATAACGCCCTTCTGGCGGGCGTTATCTTGGATCGATACATATTGCTATTTATCTGCTTTTTCAGCTTCTTTTGCTGATTTTGGTAGTGGCGTTGCGGTTTTTTGAAAAACTCCGCCAGCTTTTGTAATTGCGGCCTGTACACTCTTTGATGCAGCTTGTACGTGTAGTGTTACTTTTTCGGTCAGTTCACCACGAGCAATTACCTTTACGGTGTGAAATGGCGTGGCAACTAGGCCTGCTTCAAACAGACTAAAGTTGTCGGCCGTTTTACCCCTAAAGGCATTTAAATGATCTAGGTATACTACTTGTGCTGGAGTACGCAAGCTTTTAAAGCCTCTGTTTTTTGGAATAGCCTGTACAAGAGAATTTTGACCACCCTGAAAACTGGCACGAAGTTTTTTTCCGGTACGAGAGCCCTGCCCCTTTGTACCTCGACCGGCAGTCTTGCCTTGGCCGGCTGAAATACCGCGACCAACACGTTTTTTGCCTTTTGAAGAACTGACATTTAGTTCATGGTATTTCATTACTTAGCCTCCTTTGTGGCAGCTTTCTTTGCAGGAGCCGCTTCGGCCTTTACCCACTGGTCTTTGGGAACGAGTGTGCGTAATGCTTCGATAGTTGCGTAGGCAATATTAACTTTGTTGGTACTACCCAAGCTTTTTGAAAGCATGTTTTTTATGCCAATCACACCGATGACTTGACGTACTACACCACCAGCGATGATACCTGTACCAGGAGCAGCTGGTTTTATAAGTACTCGCGCACCAGATAGTTTCACTTCAGCATCGTGCGGAATTGTGTCATTCATAATAGGTACGGTAATCATGTTTTTCTTGGCGACGTCAGTTGCTTTTGAAATTGCAGCTTGTACATCGGCGCCCTTTGAAACACCTACACCTACCTTGTTTTTGCGGTCACCTACCACTACAAGTGCCTTAAAGCGGAAACGACGACCACCTTTTACCACGCGGGCAACACGGTCGATGTTTATTACCACTTCTTCATATTGTTTTGGCTCTTGAGGGGCCTGATTTCGTCGGTCATCGCGACGACCACCACGAGCAGCCTGGCCACGACCACCCTGCGTACGTGCAGGTGCGGCAGCCGGAGCTTGTGGGGTAGTAGCAGCTTCTTGTTCAGCCATACTAAAACTCCAATCCTTCTTTACGTGCAGCATCAGCGAGCGCCTTTAGGCGGCCAGCATACATTCGGCCGTTACGGTCGAACACAACTGCGTTTACTTTAGCTTTTGTCGCTTTCTTTGCAATATCAGCACCTACACCGGCAGCTTTTTCAGTTAGTGTACCTGTGGTTTTCTTGCCAATAGTAGTTGCAGCAGCCAGCGTAACACCTTTGTCATCGTCGATAAGCTGGGCAGATACATGTAGATTGCTAATGGTAACAGTAAGGCGCGGACGAACAGCAGTACCGTGCACCTTGGCACGCACGCGATTTTTTCGCAATGTCTTGTTTAAGAGTTTTTTTGCTAGATTAGCCATGATTATTTACCTGTCTTTCCGGCTTTACGCAAGATAGTTTCATCTACGTATTTTATACCCTTGCCTTTATACGGTTCTGGCTTCTTTAGGCTGCGAATTTCAGCAGCAACTTGGCCAACCTGTTGCTTATCGATACCTGCTACAGTAATTACCATTTTTTCGTTGGTTACTGACACACCTGCGGGAGCTTTGTACTTGACTGGATGTGAAAAGCCGAGGCTCATGTCGAGTTCATTGTTGCTGGTTGCAACACGGAAGCCAACGCCATTTACTTCTAGTTTCTTTTCAAAACCTTGGGTTACGCCTACTACAGCGTTGTTTAGTAATGCACGCTGCAAGCCATGCTGGGCTTTTGCAATGCGCTCGTCGTCTTTACGGACGACAGTTGCTACGCCATCTTCAACGCTAACAGTTACATCGCTCAGGTGTGGCACAGTCAGTTCGCCTTTGGCGCCTTTTACTGTGATAACATCTGAGTCGACTGTGATTGTCACGCCCGATGGGATTTCAATTGGTAGTTTTCCAATTCGACTCATTTCGTATCCTTCTTTTTTAGTAAACCTTTAATAATACTTCACCACCCAAGCGCTGCTTGGCGGCTTCTTGGCCAGTTACAACACCTTTTGATGTTGATACCAGCACGATTCCACGACCGCTTTTTACACGAGGGATTTCGTTTGCATTGACGTACATACGACGGCCTGGTTTGCTCATACGCTGAATCTCAGTAAATGCGGCATTTTCACCCTGTTTGTTGATAGTAACAACTAGTGTATCGCGTGGTTTGCCAGCTTCGACTTTAACGTCGGCTAGGTAGCCATGCTTTTTTAGTTGATCGGCTACAACTTTCTTTAATTTTGCATTTGGCACGCGAACTTCATGTTTGCCTACCATACTTGCGTTGCGGATCCGGGTTAGGAGATCGGCGATTGGGTCTGTAGATTGTAAACTCATTTCTTTTCTCCTTTCCTTACCAACTACTTTTCTTTACGCCAGGGATTTGGCCTTTTGAGGCCAATTCACGGAAGTTTATACGATTCAGGCCAAAACGACGCATGTAGCCGTGTGGACGACCGCTTAGAACATCACGGTTCTTCCAGCGAGTCGGACTACTGTTGCGTGGTAACTTCTGCAACCCATCTTGGTCGCCGAGTTCTTTTAGTTCCGCGCGCTTGGTCGCGTATTTTACAATCATCTTCTTGCGTTTTTCATCACGGGCAATCATAGATTTCTTTGCCATTACCTTACTCCTCCTGCCTTTTCAAACGGCACACCGAATTTCTCTAACAATGCACGACTATGGGCTTTATCCTCGTTTTTAATAACAAACGTGATTTGCATACCGTGTAGGTGCTGAGTTTCTTCGAATGAAAGCTCGGGAAAAATTGACTGCTCGGTAATACCTAGGTTGTAGTTGCCGCCTTTGTCGAATGCTTTTGCTTTTACGCCATGAAAGTCACGAACTCGAGGCATGCTAATATTTACAAATCGATCAAGAAATTCATACATGCGTGCACCGCGAAGTGTCACTGACACACCAATAGGTGCGCCCATGTTTTTACGAATCTTGAAGCCTGCAATTGATTTTTTTGCCAAACGTTCTACTGGTGCCTGACCAGTTACTTTGGTAATCGTATTCTTTACAGTCTCTAGATTTCGCTTGTCGTCTTTTGCTTTTCCTGTTCCTACGCTTACTACAATCTTTTCTAGGCTAGGTACCTGATGTACATTTGCTAGCGCTAATTCGGCTTGCAGTTCACCACGATATTGTGTGTCGTATAGTGCTTTCAAGCGAGGAGTGGTTGATACAGCTGATTTTGCCATATTACTTTATCTCCTTGTTCTTTAATGATTTTGCAACACGTAGCTTGCTATCAGCCTTGTGTACAAAGCCGACACGACTGGTTTTGCCAGTTTTTTCATCAACTACGAGTGCAACTTTACTAATCTCCATAGCAACGTGAATTGCTCGTTTGCCACCGGTTGGATTTAGCTGGCTTGGTCGTACGTGACGAGTGCCAACTCCCACACCTTCAATCAACACTGTGCCTTTTTTGGTGTTGACAGCCAAAACTTTGCCCGTCACACCTTTCTTTGCACCAGCTATCACCTTTACTAGGTCGTCTTTACGAATACGTGCCATACTATAGAACCTCCGGCGCAAGGCTAATAATCTTGGCGTAGCCCATGTCACGTAATTCACGTGGAACAGGACCAAACACACGAGTTGCCTTTGGTGTTTTGTCATCATTGATAATCACGACTGCATTGTCGTCGAAACTAATAGTACTGCCGTCTTTTCGCTTGATTTGGTTGCGGGTGCGAACCACTACGGCCTTCTGTACAGACTTTTTCTTGACGTTTCCAGTAGGGTTGGCGTCTTTTACGCTACATACGATAATGTCGCCAATGTTGGCATAGCGTCGTCGAGTGCCACCGAGTACCCGAATACATAGTACTGCTTTTGCACCACTGTTATCGGTTACTTTTAGTCGGCTTTCTTGCTGAATCATTTTGCAGCCTCCTCTCCTTCGGTTTTTTCAACCTTCTTTGGAGTTGCTTTCTTTTCCACCAGCTCTGGCTCATCTTTTAGCTCTACGCTGCCTTTTGCGCGTGCTTCAATAGATGCCAGCTGAAATGTCTTGGTTTTTGAAACCGGACGAATTTCAGAAATCTGAACTTTGTCTCCTACATGCGCTTCGTTCTTTGGATCGTGCGCCTGATATTTTCGGCGAACTGTGTATTGCTTGCCGTACACGGGATGTGTTTCACGGCTCGTTATAGTAACCGTAATAGTCTTGTCACGCACATCAGAAGTAACGATACCGGTCAAAACTTTTGCCATTACTTGCCTCCTTTGGCGTTTAATTTGGTTAAAATACGTGCAATATCTTTCTTTATAGTAGTAATTGCTCGTGGATTTACTAGCTCATTTGCGGCTAGTGATTTTCGATATATCAGTAGGTCTGCTCGTTTTTCAGCTAATTGCTCGTGTAGAGTTTTTTCAGCCTTTGGAGCGCTTTTCTTTGCTGCTACTGCAGTAGATTTTTCAGCCATTACGCATCCTCCCTACGAATAAATTTCGTTTTTACGGGCAGCTTGTGGCCAGCAAGGCGCATTGCCTCGCGAGCAATATCCTCAGATACACCCTTCATTTCAAACATAACAGTACCTGCCTTTACCTTGGCGGCAAAATATTCAGGGTTTCCTTTACCGCTACCCATTTTTACATCTTGTGGTTTTTTCGTCACAGGAGTATGAGGGAAGATACGGATCCAGATTTTTCCACCACGTTTGATATAGCGAGTCATTGCTTGACGAGCGGATTCAATTTGACGGCTTGTAATACGTTCGTTGCTTTGTGATTGCAGCGCGTAGTCACCGAATGCAATGTAGTGGCCGCGAGTCGCGTTGCCATCGTTTTTACCGATTCGTACTTTACGGTACTTGGTTTTCTTTGGTAGCAACATTAGGAGTCACTCCTTTCGCCCTTGTATATCCACACCTTAACGCCCGTGATACCACCACCATTTGGCATTTGCGCACGAGCAACGTGGAAGTCAACATCGGCACGCAATGTATGTAGAGGTACAGAACCTTCAATCATCTTTTCACGACGAGCCATTTCAGCGTTATTTAAACGGCCAGCGATCTCGATACGAATACCTTTGGCACCCGCGTTCATACTATTTTGCGCTGCCATTTTCATGGCACGTCGGAAATTGATACGACGCTGCAATTGGTGTGTAATATTCTCGGCAACAAGCTTTGCGGCGAGTTCCGGTCGTTTTACTTCCTCAATATTGATACGAACTGGCAAGCTCGCGATTTTTTCAATATCTTTCTTTAACTCGGTTACACCAGCACCACCTTTACCAATAACCACACCAGCTTTGGCTGTATGAATGGTTACGGTTATCAGATTGGCACTACGTTCGATTTCGATTCGATTGATAGTTGGTCGAGACGCAAACTTCTTTTCAATCAGTTCACGAATCTTGATATCTTCCTTTAGCCAGGTTGCAAAATCTTTCTTGCTGGCAAACCAGCGAGAGTCCCAGTTCTTGTGAACCTGAAGACGGAAGCTAATTGGGTTGACTTTCTGTCCCATTACTTTACCTCTTCTTTCTTCTCAGCGGCTGGCTTGGCTGCTGGCTTCTTCTTTGGCTTCTCGATACCTGTTACAACAACAAGAATATTTGAAGTTTTCTTCTGGAATGGACGCGCCATACCGCGCATGTGCGGCTTGAAGCGCTTTAGTCGTGTACCTGTAGTAACGCTAAGGGTCGTGATCTGTAATGTTTTACCATCAAGCCCATGGTTGTTGACGGCGTTTGCTTGGGCACTCGCAATTGCTTTTTTAACTGGCAAGCCAGCGCGGCGAGGTACGTGGTCTAAAATAACCATCGCATCTGCAACCGAGCGATTGCGCACCAAGCTCGCAACCACACCCACTTTTCGTGGAGCAATTTCGACGCCTTTTGCGTACGCGCGTACGGAATATTGGTCAGCCATTACTTTTGCTTACCTCCGTGTTTGCGGAATTTACGAGTAGGGCTAAACTCACCGAGTTTGTGGCCTACCATATTTTCACTTACAAATACTGGCACGTGAACTTTACCGTTGTGTACTGCAAAGCTTTTACCTACCATGTCTGGGGTAATCGTGCTCGCACGAGCCCAAGTTTTAATAACAGTTCGGTCGTCTTTCGATTGCGCCGCTACTTTTTTGGCAAGCTTGGCGTCTACGAATGGACCTTTCTTTAGTGATCGACTCATACAGCCTCCTTCAACTTAGTACCTTCACCCAAAGCAGCTCTTACGCCATCTTCAAATGCATATAACGCTGTATTGTCTGGAAGGTTAAATCTATTCTTCACATCATCCTTACGATTTGTACAAACTGTATCTTCACATACTCCACATGCCACAACCCCGAATACCTCAGATGTATTGACACCTGGTTCAGGAAATTTATTATGCAATGATGCAGTCGCGTAGCCTTGTAATGCAAAACCTAAACTATCTTTCCCAACTTCGTACCCCACCTGCCCTTGAGAAGTTTGGTCGGCATAAGATGTAGCAAATTCGTGCATAGTCATATCCTACCTCTTCCTCTTAGCTTCATGACGACTACGTGCAATCAGCCTATTCGTTGATTTACGACGTCGGGTGCGGTACCCAAGCGTTAGCTGACCCCATGGTGTACGAGGTGCTTTACCAGTACCGTGACGTCCACCGTCACCACCACCATGTGGGTGATCTGCGGCGTTCATTACAACACCACGAACAGTTGGACGAATACCTTTGCGTCGCTTTCGGCCAGCAGAACCAATTTTTACATTTTGGTGCTGGACGTTGCCGACAGTTCCAATAGTGGCTTCACATTCTACACGGAAACGGCGAACTTCGCCACTTGGCATACGTACGAGGGCATAGTCGCCTTCTTTCGCCATCAGTTGAGCTTTCGTACCAGCAGAACGTACCATTTGGCCGCCCTTACCTGGGTTGATCTCAATTGCATAGATTTGTGTACCAACAGGAATTTGTGAAAGAGGCATGCGGTTACTGCTTTCGATTGGAGCAGTTTCACCACTGGCGATTTGCTTGCCTTTTACCATGCTGGTATCAGCAAGTACGTAGTGGTACAACCCGTGCTGGTCTTTGACTCGAGCAATACGAGCCGAACGATTTGGGTCGTATTCGATTTCTTCTACCGTTGCGACCGTACCTGGAGCCAAACGATGATTGACCAAACGGTAGTGACGTTTTACACCACCACCTCGGTGACGCACAGTAATACGGCCTTGGTTGTTGCGACCTGCGTTTTGCTTCTTGCTTTTTACAAGACTCTTTAGCGGTTTACGGGTAGTAATGTCGCTAAGATCTTGGCTTGTCATGCCGCGACGACCAGGAGTAGTTGGATTATATGCTTTGATTGGCATTACTTTTTCTCCTCATCTGGTTGTTCAAACATTTGAATTGAACTGCCTTCGGCCAACGTAACATATGCCTTTTTAGTGTCTTTACGCTGCGTTGTGCCAGGGTAACGACGCTTGCCGCGGCTATAGCGCATGGCTTTGCCGTTTTGCACAGCAGTTGCGACATTGGCAACCTTTACATCAAATTGCTCTGCAACTGCTTTGGCAATCTGATCTTTGTTGGCGTCAGTCGGTACATTAAATACATACACATTTTTTGCTGATAAGCCGTAGGCCTTTTCAGTCGCACGTGGTGTTACTAAAATACTCATTACTTGTCACCTCCTAGCCAGGCTTCGATAGACGCAAGCGCAGCTGGTGCAATGACAATATGGTCGGCATTTAGCACGTTAAAGACGTTTAGGTAGGTAGCTCGAGTTAGTACGACATTCTGCAAGTTCTTTGTTGCACGCACAATGCTCGGGGTTTTTTCATCAACAACCAGTAGTACGTTGCGGGTAAACTTCTTGTCTGCCAAGAATTTTGCAACTTCGGCAGTTTTACCAGTAGTCTTTACGTCCGAGATAGTAATCTTCTTGTCGTTATTTGCAAGTGAAAGTGCTTGACGAATCGCTACACGCTTGCTGGTAGTCGACAATTTCTTTATGTGGTTTTCGCTGCCCGTTGGGCCGAATACGATACCACCGCCACGCCAAATAGGGTTACGGCTTGAGCCAAATCGTGCTCTACCGGTGCCTTTTTGCTTCCATGGCTTCTTGCCACCGCCCCGTACATCGCCACGTTCAAGTGTGCGAGGACGTGCGCTGCGACCAGCTGCTAGGTAGCTGTCATAGGCAAGCTTTAATAATTCGTGGTTTTCAACTTCTACGTTGAAAACTGTTTTTGGCAATGCAGGAGTTGCTGCTTTGGTAGTTTCAGCCATTATGAGGTACCTCCTTCTACAATTACCAACCCTTTGCGTGGTCCAGGCACTGCGCCCTTAACTAAAAGCAAGTTCTTTTCAGCAACTACTTTTAAAACTCTAAGGTTTTGAACTTTT
>JAGOVX010000003.1 GCA_018060465.1 Candidatus Saccharimonadota bacterium
TCCCTCAGGAGCTTCAAGTCCCATTTCCGAAGTTTTGGGTATCTCCCTGGATTTCGGAGTGGATCAGGGAACGGTACTACGCCCCTGAATACCTCCCAGGTGGACTTCTCCCAATCGTAGTTGTAAGCCATTATGGCCTCCGTCTGCGGCCGTAGCCGCTACTCTGAAGCCCGACCATTTCGAGCTCTCATGACAGAAAAACCTGGGTATGAGAGCTCGATAGTAAACGTGCTAGCTTTCCTGTAGTAGAAAGCTCATGAAAAAACAACTGCCTGGCAATATCTCATTTGTTCATTCATGAAATTTCAAGGATTATTGGTGCGTTTTAAGGAGACGCACCATGAAACTCCGCTCAATTGTTATCCCGGTAGAGCTCCCGGCTGAGATTCACACCTTAGGCGGTGTTCTGCGGGCGAACCCGCTGCATGTCCTTAGGAGACATACTTCACCTCTTTTCTACAGAGGTAAGTTTGTCGAAAAGCGCCAACTCGCTTTTTCGACAGGTTTTTGACTCGCAGGTGGACGAGAAGTATTTTTTATGATCCGGTGACACTCACACCGGAGAACCGTCTCAGAGCAAATGCTCCTCAACGATTCGGACGATCTCATTGGTCGGGATGACCGATGAGACGCCCTGAGGCGAACCGCCAATCGTGGGGCTTCCGCCCCACCCGGGCTCCGTCTCGCTCAAGGCGACGAACACCGCGTTGAGGTCGACAAGCCCGGGCTTGGCCTGACAGACCGTCACCTTGCGGTGACGAGGCCCACCGTTGAATGAGAAGCTCTCGTTCACGGCGACGACCACGTCGGCCTTCGCGTATGCGGCCGAAACCGCAAAACGCGAGGGCGACAAGACGATAGCCACACGGCCGGTCGAGGAGGCGATCACCTCCTCGACCAAACCGATGGTCTCGCGCCGCTCGTGGTCGACGGCGCTGACCGCTTCGGCCGAGCCCGGGAAATCCCCGGTCTCGAGCCAGGAGCGGGTCAGCCCGACCCGCTCCTCAAGCGGCCGACGAAAGTTCATCACCTCCGCCTTGACAGCGTCGAACACCGTTGCGGGCACGAAGCCCGCAGCCGGAGCCCACTCTGAGTGGTGCTTGTCGCTCTCGGCGATGACGGTGATGCGGAGCATCACCTCCTCGTCGAGCTCGGTGCCCTCGGCCCGCATGGCGAGGACCGCCATGGAGCCGACACTGTCGGCGTCGGCGCGGACGGTAACGAGGCGCACCCCCTCGGGGGGCAGCTCGCAGGTCACCGCCTCCTCGATCGCCGCGACATGGGCGTTGCCGCCCAAGTGCTGCGGGTCGAGGTTGCCGTAGGCGCACGCCTCGGCCAACGCGGCATCGGTCACCTCCAACCCGAAGCTCGGGATGGCGGCGAGGTCCGCGAGGACCTCGTCACGGACCAACGTGCGAGGGTCGATGGTGGCGTAGGTGTAGGACATTTCTGTCCCTCTCTCCTGTCAGAACAGTACGTTTCGCCCTTCCGGGGCGCTTTCACGTCCTTTGTCGGGTTCGCGAAATGTACTTCATGGTGCGTGGCACTTTGGGCCATGCATATGAACCATGTCTGATCAGGTTCCTCGCTTCTAGAACTGCGAGAAATCTGACCAGAGCATAGCCACTCTGATGTGGAGAAATAAATTCAATGTAAAAGTGCAGGGTTTTACCCGCGCTGAGCGCTTCTACTGATCAATGGTAGTAGGAACGCTCGGAGCGAGGCTGGCCTAGTGGGAATCTCATCTCCCTGCCAGCACGCCTGTATACATATATTTGTAAGGTAATGCTTCAAGCTAGCGACTTGCAGTCTCCTTCTCGTCAGATTGACGAGTGAGCACCCTGCTGCTAACGAGCGAGCACGAAGAACTCAAGCGTGCGCTTCCCACCCGCGAATTCAATTCGTTTCCACCCTTACCTATTTTCAATGTTCTGGTCGATCAATTTGTCTCTCGATCAACTGTGACTATCATAGCACTTTTTGTATTATATGTCAATAATGTCTTAATAAAATAGGTACATAACAGATGTAAAGAAGCACTATTTTTGTCAAAATAGTATTGACATTTTATATATTTCGTGCTACCATCTACCTATGGACGATTCATCCACTACGCTTTCAACCCTCTGCAAAGCCGGTCTAACACCAAGCCAGGCCAAAGGCTACCTAGCACTTGTTCACCAAGGCGAATTCACACCAGCCGCTCTTGCAGAATATATTGGTGAAAATCGTACAAATGGTTACATGATCTGTGAAAAGCTGGAAACACTTGGCCTTGCGCTCAAAAAAGATTCGAAAAAGACCGTTTATATGCCTGCTACTCCTGCTCGACTACGAACGCTTATTGTTGAGAGACAGCGCCAATTGAAGAAGGTGAACGACGAGCTCACCGGCCTTATCCCATCGCTCACAACGCAGTTTCATCTCAATTCTGACGGTGTTATGTCCATTACCCTTGAAGGTGTCGACGGCTTGCAAACACTCTACCAAGATATCTTGAAAACCGGGCAAGATTTATGCATTATTGCTAGCACTATTGATCGTATCGACCCTGAAATCTCGCGCGAAATTGATACACAAATTGCGCGCCAGCAACGTGCTGGGTTAAAGAGCCGCGTACTATGGAACGCATCTGCAGCAGAAATTCAGCAGCTTGCAAATACCAATATCGAAGTACGCGCTACACCTGTAGATTCGACAGCACAGTTTATCATGTACGAAAATAATATTGCCATTAGCACCTTTCGGCACGGCATGATCACTTCTCTAATCACCCACCCAGATATTACTAATAGTTTTCGCGCTATCTTTGAAACGATGTGGTCTCAAGCCAATACTACCGCCTCGCAACAATAAGTGCTTTATTAGCTAGTGCGCTAATTCGCTTTGCTAACGCTACGTGCTCACGACACTGAAGCTCTAGCTGCACAACAAGACGCTGTGTAAACGACTCAAATTCTTCCAAATCAGTATCTATGAAACCATCATACGCATGACACGCTGATGGTGAGGCATCCATAAGAATACCTCCTAGCAAGTCATTCGTTCGATACAGACGCTTCCCATTATACACGGCATCATACACACTGCGCCCAATGTCAACCGAAAGACCGTTGGGCGCGTCGGGGTCACGATCAATGCGGATACTCAGCGCGTCATTATGCGTGATTGTATCACCGTGAACCGAATGCGACTCATGGCGCTGACGCATCGTGGTAATATCTGGCTTATACAAAAATTCAATGCGCGTTCCGGGATTAACATGAACCGTAAGTGTTCCGGGATAGTGAAATTCATCTGGCCATAAATCGTCGTCGTCAGCCGTCTTGAGCTCATCGTAATGATCCACAGGATCTCCATGAAAGTCGTCGGTACATACGCTATAGCGAGAAGTATACATCCCGGCACGTCCTTTTTCGCCACTCTGGTACCACGCATGCGTATCAAACGGATCTTGAGCTACGTGTGCCAAGCCCTCTTGGTACAAATTCAAAGCTTGGCACGCACCCGCAATCGCAAAGTATACATCTCGTTGACCTAGAAGGAGTGTTCGATACCGATCGTCAGTCATTCCTGCGCTGCGTTCAATTTTTATCAGATCTAGTTGGCGACGCATCTGAGCAGTGATACTGGTAGCAACTGCTTCTGCGATATGACTACTTGGGAGTTTCTGCACTAACTCGTTTGTGACAAATCGTCCCGATCTATAGTTAACGTATTCCTCCACTCCTGTATCAAGTTCTATGAATTCTTGCACTCCCAACTCATCTGGTAACAATGTCTGAAAACCGTTTTCATCAATAACCTTAAACCGTTCTTCTATTTGCGAGCGATGACCGATATATGGCATGGAAACTTTCTCTTTATATATGGTCGCAAACGTTGTTTTGTGAACAATTCTATCATCTGCCCTGCATTCGGATCCCGAAGCTTCTTCAAGCGATTGGTGCGAACGATCTAGGGGTGAAGCTTCTTCTGGTAGTGGAGTGGACATGTTTGTTTATTTTATACTGATTGTATATTACCAATATTAGCATAAACGGTATAAAATGTCAATAGCATCGTAGCTATCTCGGCTTAATACTCCTCACCTATATTAACGCCCATTGGCAATCTGCCATGATACTTCTCTGCGAGCTCTATGCCATGTGCAAATTCTGGCGAATATGGCCATTCTAGCGCTGTCGATGCTTCATCTAATGTCGGCGCGTCAATGTCATCAAAGCTTCTGTTGGCTGCCTCGGCTTGCGGGAAACCACGATAAGTAAAATTATACGTATCTTCTAGTAGATATTTTGCAAACTCAACAGGTTCCATGTACGCATCTTCGTATGCCAAACCAAGCTGTTCGAGTCGCTGAATGAAAGAATTCGTAACCACAAGGCCATATTGGAATGCTTTGTTAAGCGCTAATGCAATAAAAAACATACTCGGCCGAATCAGATCATAATCGATACCTTGTACTTCACCTGTTCCATACTGATTCTGAAATACCGCTTCTAATACAAGTGCTTTCATCGCAAGTTTTTCATTAGTACCAGCCTCATTAGCCTCTTTTTCTCGTGCAGTCGGCTCTATTATTTTATGAATTAAAGCTTCCTTAGCCTCTGCTGTCATCAGAAGTTTGTCACCGCATACAACAACTTCATTTATAGTAAAATCACGTGTACCAAAATATTCTTCCAGCGATTCAATACCAATTCCGTGACCATGCCTAGCATCGTCAGGCATATAGGTGGATGATAAATCTTGCAAATCCTGATACGTAAGCTGCGCTAAGTTCTCACGAAATACGGTCAGGTCGATATCCCGAACAATTGGGCTTTCACCTAGCAGCGCCTTTTGGGCAATCGCGCGTGCTGCACCTCCAATAATCGCAACTCCGTCAGGCAGCTCCGCCAGTTCATAGTACTCGAGCACATCGGGGGGCAAATCAATCACATGTAGCGCCCCAGCTTCAAACTGTGAAATTACTTCGTAGATAGATGAGGGCGTGGTGTCTTGTACTGTGTCAATGGTCATGTTTATATTTTGGTAGTTATATCTCTAATATAACACGAATTTGGTAAAAAAGCAAGTCTCTGTACTCGCTCCTGTTGGCGCGTAGCTATCTCAGCCTTTAGTATTAATCGCGGCGTCTACGAGCCCGACAAACAGCGGGTGTGGGTGTATTGGGCGGCTTTTGAATTCGGGGTGGGCTTGGGTGGCTACGAAATAGGGATGGTTGTTGGCTTCGATGTATTCTACTAGCTTGCCATCGGGTGATGTGCCAGTGATCGCAAGGCCACCTTTTTCGATTTCGCTGCGGTAGTGTTGATTTACTTCGTACCTATGACGGTGACGTTCGACTACACTGGCTGCGTCATAAATTTTCGAAACTAAAGAACCATTTGTTAACTCGGCGGTATAATCGCCTAGTCGCAAGGTGCCGCCGGTCGATTCTTTTCCTTGCTGGCCTTCCATAATATACACCACGTTATGAGGTGTATCGGGGGCAAATTCGGTACTATTGGCGTCTGTGAGCCCTGCATTTCGGGCGGCAGCAATAACCGCAACTTGCAAGCCTAAGCAAATACCGAGGTATGGTTTTTTATGCTCCATCGCGTAGTGTGCGGCGGCAATCTTGCCTTCTACACCACGGGTGCCAAATCCACCTGGTACCAAGATTCCATCAACGCTGGCGAAATCTTCGTCGCTCGCCGTTTCGGCATTGATCCACTGAATAGTCAGCTCGGTATCTTGCCACCAAGCCGCAGCTTTTAGCGCTTCGAGCACCGATATGTAGGTATCTTCATTGTCCATGTATTTCGCAACCAACCCGATAGTAACGGCATGCTGTTTTGTCGATTTCTGTCGTGTTACTAGCTCGTGCCAAGCCGCCAAATCTGGCTGGTTTGTTAAGCCGGTAAACGCATTAAGACGTGTCATCAGGCTACTTTTTGCAATGCCTTCGGGTATACGAAATACGCTATCGACATTGGGCATCATCAGCACGGCGCCTTCGGGCAATCCGCCAAATAGTGCGATTTTTTTCGCGATACTCACTGGTGCGGGCGCATCGGTACGTACAATCACAGCATCGGGTACAATACCAAATCCACGGAGGTCGTTTAGCGCATTTTGGGCTGGTTTGCTTTTAAATTCTTTGCTGGTTCCAATAAATGGCACGTACACCACGTGCACATACATGCAGTTTTCGCGACCAACTTTTAGGGCAAATTCTCGAATAGCTTCGATAAAACTTAAGCCTTCGTAATCTCCCACCGTACCGCCAATTTCGACAATATGCACATCGCTGCCATCGGCAGCTTTCAAAATTTCTTTTTGAATTGCACCAGTAAGATGCGGCACAAGCTGCACTGTTTTGCCGCCAAATTTGCCAGCACGTTCGTCGGCAATTAAATTTTGCAGCAAACGGCCACTTAGGGTGGCATTTTTTTGAGTAAGTTCAATATCCAAAAAACGCTCGTAGTGCCCCAAATCTAGATCGGTCTCGGCGCCATCACGCGTTACAAAGCACTCGCCATGTTCGGCAGGATTAAGTAAACCCGCATCTACATTCAGATACGGGTCACATTTTTGAATTGAAACGACCAGGCCTTGAGCTTTTATTACTGCGCCTATGCTCGCGGCCGTAATGCCCTTTCCTACCCCCGAGAGAACTCCCCCAGTTACAAATATATATTTCTGTGTTTTTCCACGGTTTTTTGATTGTTCCATGGGATTTTATTATAACACTCTAAAAAATATAAGCGCTAGATATAGAGCGTTGTAGTTTTGTGACACACTATATGTGGAAAACTTTACCGCTTTCGCTACGTGGCAGCTGCATTGCTTATGCTATGCTAGAAACAATGGACACAAGTAACCTCTCTGCCGACCAACTAACTTCCCTGTTGGGAAAATCATCAGACAAAGTATCGCTGTTCAATATGGACAAGATCATGGCCAGCTTGCAACCGTTTATCATCGCGCTGACCGTTCTTTCGATTGTTCTTACGATTCTATATATTTTTCATTTGATTCAAAAAGTCCGCGTAAATAAAGCAATTCTGGAAATTCGCGACACCGTACGCGAGATCAACCAGCGCCAAAAGATTGCTGAAACAGGCTCACCAAAACCACCAACTACCCCATCGGACACAGCGACCTATTAATTGAGGCTCCCCTGGGGGTATAATAGCCTAAAAGGAAGGTGTCTATATGAAAGCCAAATCATTTGCTGCGCCTGCAGCCGATAAACCACTTGAATACTACGAGTTTGATCGCCGTGAACCAACCGAATATGATGTCGAGCTAGAGGTGCTATTTTGTGGCGTGTGCCATAGCGACATTCACACCGCCCGCGGTGAATGGGACCAAGTAGAGTACCCTTGCGTTCCTGGTCACGAGATTATAGGCACTGTTACTCGTATAGGTAGTGCCGTTACAAAGTTCAAACCAGGCGATACGGTAGGCGTTGGCTGCATGGTGAACAGTTGCGGTGAATGTGATGCCTGTACGCGCGGCTTTGAGAATAGTTGTTTTCAAGAAACAACCTGGACCTATAGCTCGCCCGATCCTGTTGACGGAACCGACACCAAAGGCGGGTATTCTACCGTCATAGTAGCACCCGAACAGTTCGTACTTTCCATACCAAAAGGCCTCGACCTAGCCCACGCCGCTCCCTTGTTGTGCGCTGGTATCACCACCTATTCGCCCTTGCGCCACTGGCAGGTAGGCCCAGGCAAGAAAGTAGGTATTATAGGCCTCGGTGGCCTAGGCCACATGGGTGTAAAATATGCCGTCTCCATGGGTGCTGACGTGTGGGTCATCACCTCATCACCCGAAAAAGTAGACATCGCAAAATCGTACGGTGCCACTGGCGGTATTGTGTCTTCGTCTGAGAGTGAAATGCACGCCGCGGCGAACAGCTTTGATTTTTTACTCGACACCATCCCGCACGCGCATGATCTCATGCCCTATTTACAGCTATTAAATATTCACGGCACCGTATGTCTAGTGGGGCCTATCGAACCAATGCCCAGCTTTCATTCAGGCAGCGTAATTAGTGGTCAAAAATCGATTGCGGGCTCTGGCATTGGCGGTATCGCCGAAACTCAAGAAATGCTAGCGTATAGCGCCGAGCATGGTATTTTGCCAGAGATTGAAGTTATCGATATCAAAGATATAAATACTGCATGGGATTCATTGGTTGGTAAACAAATGGCTAAACGCTATGTTATTGATATGCAGAAATCATTTTTGGAGTAAGCCATGAAACGGAAACTTTGCTATGCGCTACTAACCTGCGAGGATGGATAAGGAGCTACTCTCATGAACATCATTCAAACATCCAGTTTTCAAATTGCAGTACACGCATTTGGCGATCCGAGTGCTTCTCGTATTGCACTATTGCTGCCTGGTCGGCTGGATACGAAAGATTATGTAAATTTCACAAAACACGGTGAATTTTTGGCAAATCTCGGATTTTTCGCAATTGCCATAGACCCGCCATTCACGTGGGAAAGTCCTGGCAATATCGCCCATTACACCACCACAAATTATGTAAATGCCGTACACGAGCTGATCGAACATTTTGGCAACCGCCCTACCTTACTGCTTGGGCATAGTCGCGGTGGTGCTACCTCAATGCTAGCTTCAAATAACCCAGCTGTTGTGGGCATTGCTGTGATCAACGCAGCCTATTCAGCACCCTCTGCTGCCGACCCAACAAAAATTCACAATGGCACGCTACGCGAAGCAAGAGATCTGCCGCCCGGCACTATGCGAACAGAGGAAAAAATCAAGTTCAACCTTCCCCTCAATTATTTTGAAGATGGCAAGCTGCACGACCCAGCATCAGCGCTGCTTCGTTATGCAGGCCCGAAACTTGTCGTTCATGCCACACGCGATGAATTCAAGACATTTGATTCTGTACGGGAAATCTACCAGCAACTGAATGGACCAAAAATGTTTCTTTCTATCGATTGTACCCATGACTATCGACTATTTCCTGAGGCTATTGAAGAAGTTAACGCAGCATTGGGCAGTTTTATTGCGACGTACCTAAAGAAGAATGAATAATTCGATGCCACTACATGGCCGAGCCACCAAAACAAGAATGACCGATTTGTAAAAACCTAAGTTACTTATGCCGATAAACGCTCTAGGCGGCCAAGATCTGGTAGCGTAAACAAGACGTAAGATAATGTGTCGCTCGAAAAATCATTTGCGGCAGTAATACTGACTGAATGACCAGACTTCCACGTGAACTCGCCCGACTCGGCATAGGTTTCATGAATATGGCCGTGCATAGTTAGAAGTGGCTGTTCTGACTCGATAAATTCACGAATCGCCTTGCTGCCGATATTGTGCTGTCCATCTTTTATGTATGGGTTATTCTGACTTATTCTATCAAGCGGCGTGTTAAAAGGTGCTTCATGAAAAACATAGATCGTTTTCTTGGGGTTGCTCTTTCTTGCAAGAGTAGTCAAATCGTCTTTTATGGTAGATACGTCATCAGCTTTTTCAACAGCTATGTGCTGTCCTTCTTCAGATACATATCCATCGCTTCGATATATTTTGTGGGGCAATTCATTAGGCACTACATCCCATTTTTCCCAATCTTTGTGGAGGAATGGTGTCATACCTATATATGGATATCCGGCTACATACAGCTCATCGTCGATGGGAAGTTGCAAAGTCTGATTCCGTAAGAAATGCACCCGTGGAATATTCGCATTTGAAAGTATCGAGTAGTTACTCATAAAATCGTCATTGCCAAATACTGCATATACCTCAGCTAGGGCGCCGAGCTCGGCAAGATAGCCTAGAAAATAGCTATTGATAAAATCAGCTTGCATCGCAATTGTTCTGACTTTATTATCAATGTGCCAAGATCCACCATCTTTCGGAAGTAAGTCTCCGCACAAAAATACAAAAGCAATCTTGTGTGTACGAACAAGCTGTTTAAGCTTTTCGTATTGAACTTTGTTGCCGTGAATATCAGCAACAGATATGCATAAAAAGTGTTTTTTCATCGTGATTTATTTGGTTTTACCCTCAACCAGTGCTGCGACAGATGGTTAAATAATTGTGAAATAACAACATACGAGTCAATACCCGTAAACGTTTCTTCTGATTGCATTTTATCAAATTCTACGCCTAGAATCATTATCCGAACGTCAAACTATAGTTATAAATTATGCAGCTTGTGAACAGCCTTCACACGTGAATATTGATACCATCGAGATACTGCCGGTTGATCAATCCTACGCTGGAATGAGTATCGATAAAAAATAACAGCACACGCTTATTTTATTGCGCATGATGTGGGATAATTCATGTATGCAATCAAAGCCAGCCGCAACGACAAAAATCATCAACTACACTCTCGAACTCGACGGAACGCCGTGGTGTCTAGTTGTTCCAGATGGTGCCAGTACAGAGTGGTGTGTGCTGTGGCTACAAGGTTTTATAAGTACGATAGAAGATCATACAGAGGGAGTTGTTCGTATGGCCGAGGCGTCTAGCACAGCCTTTGCGATGCTAAACTACGCTGGTCATGGAGATAACCCAATAGCCCTAAGCGATGCAACGCGCACGCAGCAATTCGATGAAGTATGCGCCGTTTACGATGAGTTGAAGAAACTTGGCTATCGCAAGATCATCGCAAATGGCGGTAGTTTTGGCGGATATATGATAGCGCTGCTAACTGGTGCGCGCCCACTTGAGGCTGCGGTATTACGCGCACCTGCAAACTATCCAGACAATGAATTTCAGCTACCCTACCGCGACACAGCCGCTGGAAAAGATGTAGCCAAACACAATCTTTACCTGCAGCAAATTTCCCCAGAATACCGAAACACTGCTGTAGATACCCTCGCAAACTACGATGGCCCTACCTTCGTTGTAGAACATGGCGCAGACGAAGTGATACATTCACCAATACCAAAATCATACTACAACGTCGCCAAACATGGCAGCTATATTGTGATTCCTGGCCTCAAGCACGCCGCAAGGGATATGCCAAACCCAGCGCACTACTACGCAATTGTAGAAGCGTGGGTAGAAACGATTATTAAGATAGTTCGTATGCAGGAGCTGCGCAAATGAAGATAGCCACAGTGGCATCAGACACAGTCTGGAAAGATGCTAAAAGAAATGTAATTGCCCATGAGAAACACGTGGAAGCAGTATTGAAAAGCTGGCCCCAAACAGAAATTATCTTATTTCCAGAGATAAGCTTGATGGGGTTTATAGTTGATGAGAGCAATGTCTCGGTAGCCGAAACATTGCACGGAAGTAGTGTAGCTGCAATGCAGCGCATTGCAAAGGAAAACCGTGTGGCTATATGTTTTGGTCTAATAGAATTAAACCCGGACGGCAAGCCATACAACTCACAAGTTGTTATAGATAGTAGCGGCTTCATTGTAGCGACATATCACAAGAACCATTTATTTACTCAGTCAAGTGAGCCCCAGGTATATACAGCCGGTAACAACCTAACAACATTCGAACTTAATGGTTGGACATGTGGTCTGTCTACGTGCTTCGACATACGTTTTCCCCGGTTATTTGAGGCGTACAAGAAATCTAATGTTGAACTTATGCTTTCAGGCTTCAACTGGGTTGAGGGTCGCAACAAACCTAACATTATGGAGAGCCTCGTAAAAGCACGAGCACATGAAAATCAGTTCTTTTTTGCAGCCGTAGATCGTTCTGGCCGTGATTTAAACTCTGGATTTTACGGCAATAGTATCATCGCCAATCCCTACGCAGAAGACATTGCGCTCCGTAAAGGTGTATATAGTTACGCCGAGCTTGATAAAAGTGAGATTGCGGCACTAGCTGATGTGCTGCCACTCGAAGAAAGCTACAAAGAAAAATACAAACTCAACAATGTATCATAAATACCTACTAGGTTATTTATTGATAAAAAACGACAAAACGCCGATACCAAGCAAGATATACGTCCAATAGCGAAATGGTATAAAGAAAAGTGAGCTTTGCCTATGCAAGGTTACTTTATCGCCAGTTTTTTCATCAATTAGTTCACGAGGAGCTTCCTTTTTCTTTAACCATTCTTCGTACAGTAGGTACACACACGCTGCTGCCAGTACCATGGCGAGCGGAAAAAACATTTTATGATGATCGCTATAGTAGCCTGCGCCATATATTGCGTCAACAATTCCCTGCACTGCAACGGAAAATCCAATCGCAGCAATAAAAATCAAAAATCCAAAACCTTGCCAAACAATCATACTATTCCTCTCATTTTGTGATTAAACTACTACTGCAACGATTTGCACCAGCTGTCATACGAGCCAATTCGATTCGTCACAATCTGGTCTGCGCCGGCTAATGTAAGCCTGCGCCACCGACGAATGCTATCAGCACCACGAGCCGAAATCTTGAACCCGCTGGCATGGCCTGCCCTGATATACGTGCTATAGCCGCCGTAACTTGTAAGGGCCACCCGTGTTGTGACATTTAT
The DNA here is from genome assembly GCA_018060465.1 of Candidatus Saccharimonadota bacterium. Lineage (GTDB taxonomy): Bacteria > Patescibacteriota > Saccharimonadia > Saccharimonadales > Saccharimonadaceae > UBA1020. The sequence continues at coordinate 12,479 of JAGOVX010000003.1, forward strand.
CTGGCTTATCCATTGCGGCATTGTAGATAGTTTTGGACGAACTCCGCTGCCTGCTATAAGCTGATATTCCATCTCGGGCGCTATGCTGTGCATTTTTTCTAGGTTTGCCATGCTGGTTGAGCTCCAGCTAATATTGCTGCGAACTCCGTAGGTATCCACAATATCGAGCATACGTTGGAAATCTGCAACGTCGGCAACCACATTTACGGAATCTTGTTTTAATTCAAACTGTAGCAAACGGCCTTCTGTAAGGTAGGCACCATTGTTGTAGGTTGCGAATAGTTGAATCGTTTCTTCAAACGTAGGGACATGCTGCTTTGCAGCAGTAGAAAGGCCAGCAATTTGTTGATCCGTTAGATCTGAAATATAGCCCGAACCATTTGTCGTACGAGACACAGTAGCATCGTGCATTTGGTACCAAGTTCTGTCTGCACTCATGCGCCAGTCAGTTTCAGAGGCATCTGCATTGTAGGCAAACGCGCGCTGCATAGACTCTAAGGTGTCTTCATTTGGCCCAACATACAGACTTCCCGTATAGCCACGGTGAGCAACTGTACGAAGTTCGACACAGCGACTGGCCAGTATCTGACGAGTTGTTAGAGCTTTTGCATCTGGAGTTAATGGACTAATGCCGCTCGAAACCAGCATCACCGCTGCAACAAGTGCAGTAAGTATTTTATTCATATTTTGTTATTATAGCACTTTTTTCTGTAATGTCTACCCATCTTGACCAACTAATGCTACGATTATTCGCTACTTCGTATCTTCACGCCTTTGCATGTGTGATAAATCTGATCAGGCGAAACACTGGCATTCCCAGCCAGTGGAATAATACAGCCAGACTCTGTCACGGTAACATGATTCAGCTGCCAACTATTCGAATCACCCGAAAGGCCATGCAATTCAGCGTCTCTGGCTGTGCAATAGAGATTACTGCTTGAATTTATAAATTTCTTATCTTGTGTGTAGCTACCAAGCACAGGACCTACCCTGAACTCTCTTTTTGTACCATATGGCATGTGGCCACACTCGACCCATTTTGAATAGTACCGAATATTTCCAGGAAGATATGTGTCTAATAGCAATACCAACGAGCCGCATAGAATAACCCATAGCATAATATGTCTTCCCTTGCGTTGTTTATCTTTGCTGGTGTTTGCGCCTGCTTGTGGCATATGCATATACTCCTCCCCATAATAGTACCGTAGCAACGATGATCCACCAAATCCAGCTAACCCAGTCAACACCTTGTCTACGCTCATGTGCCGCGAGTACACTACTTTTTGGCAAGCTGCTCGCACCTGGCTCTTGGCCGACACTATTTCTACTTACCAGATTGGTACGCTCTATATTGGTATCATCCTTTTGCCTAGGCGTAATATTGCCATTGCTCGGAGTACTGTTTGGTTGTACGGTAATAGCACATACATCTTTTCCTGTTTGTTCATCATACCAATGATCAATAAACATACACGCATCCTTGCCATCATTAATACCATCACCATCTGTATCAGTCTCAGTTACGGCGACACTAATAAACTGGAACATACTTAATGACTCGCCTGAGGGTGATAAAGCTTTTGCTACCAGGACATGTCGACCAACTGGTAATTTAGCTGTTTCAATGGACACATCCAACGAGCCATCGTCTTTAGCGGTAAATGTACCTAGTTCAACCTTCTCAGAGTAGGTAGCTAAAACAACACTAGAACCAGGCTCCACCGTACCAGAGTCTAAATGAATGTTCGTGAAATCATATGTTTTTACGGTTCTTCCGCCATAAACCATGTCTACCCTATATGCTTCACCTCCTGTATTCCTCTGTACGTAGTTACTTGGGTCATTGGACGGATCTTTCAGGAATACGCCAGATTCTATAATGGTTTTTGCAATTTGTTGGTGGCCTTTGGCGTTTGGATGAAAAACCTGTGGGTCAAGTTTCTTATTAAGAACTAAGCTCAGATCGATCTTATCTACCCCAGTCATGTACTTCGCTCCTTCACATAGCCTGCCACCACTGAGACTATCCTGAATATCTACAAAATCAATATTGCTATCGTTTGCAACCTTTAGTAGCATGCGATTCATAATTGTAACTGCGGCTTGAATCATGAACTGTTCTTGTTTGTTTAATAAACCTGCATTTACTCCACAATTAGAGCCAGGGTCTATAGAGATAAAGCTTGGATACCCAATCAACGCGATACGACTATCGGGCGAATACCTCTTTATTTGCTGAACAAGTTTCATCATATAGGCATATTGCGTATCTATAGATGCAAGTAGCATTTTTTCAAGTTCGGTATCTGATTTTGCATAGTCACACGTATATGGATGAGGTGCTAAGAATACAAAATCAGGCATCGCACAATATTCGAGGATGTCTCCAAATCCAACATCATTGCCCCCACCCATAACTGTAATGATCTTTGGTTTGTATTTTTTAACAAACTCAAGCTGCGGGATTACACCTGGCTTTGGCGTATTCAAGCTAAATATCCGAGCCTCATTTCGTTCTGCAGATGGTATTTCCTTTAGATCACCTTTTTGCCCATAGTAATTCACCGGCTTCGTCAGATAATCTTGCACAACACGTGCACCAGAACATGCCACGGAATTCATCGCCGTATTAGGGATCTTGTAGTACTGCTGCAACAAAAACGGGTATGATCGACTACTCAGATGGCAAAATCCTGAATATGGGTATGTTTGCGGCATATCGGTCAAATAATACGATAAGCCCGATGTGCCCCGCTCGGTGTCACCTTCACCACTAGTATATGAGTCGCCAAGCGCGAGGTATTCTAACTGAGTTGGCTTTGGACTACCCGAAATTCCCACCCACACTCGCAAAAAGTCAACAAATCGACGCGATCGCGGCGAAACTATTCCCTCCATCGACTGGCCGTCATCGGAAAATTGCATTTGCGCGCCGTACGCCAAATACCCTACTGCCGATTGCATTTTTGCCTCGATATTCCTAGATGGGCACTCGCTCACTAGATGTGCTTGATTATGCACTACCGAATCGTCGCCACAATCTTTCATATCTATCACTTCTTCTTGTTTCGAGATATATGCGTAGCGGCCATCATTGGAGATAGTTTGAGCAATTGGTGTGTCAAACCCCGCCGACCACGAGCTATTTAACTGGCGAACCATGGTGCTTTTCGCGGTTTCTACGTCTGTTTTTACGACATATTTATAGTCGACATAGGAAATCATGTATTTAGCATTTGCTGAAACTGCATACGAAATCACGTCTCGGTTCTGTAAATACGTACCGTCTCGGTTGTCACGGCTATCACCAAGTAGCCATGTTCGCTTTGTTTCATTCAGCCCATACAGTACCACAACACCACGATCATTGCGCTCAAGCGGCACCAAACTACTAGGAAGATTTTTGTACACCGTTATGATAGATGGCTGCGCAAGTTCTGGCCTATACTCACCCTTGAAAAATACATCCGTTCCTTCTACTAACTTTGGCTTGTCGTACACGGTTGTGATGAGCCTATGAAACAATCGATCGCCATGCAACTTTACATAGCTATACCTGCCTTGTACGGCAAAATCTATGGTTGCACCATGCATCACACAACCTTCTGCTACTGACTCGTAGCGAAGCGTCTCATTGATAGTAAACGGCTGCATAGCTATAGGTATTCGCTGCAATGGACATTCGTCAGACTGAATACTGCCATTCGTCTGAATAGTTGGGTCTCCATCAACCCACGACGGCGAAGCTGCAGCAGCATGCTGGCAAGAAAACAGAGCACCTAAAGCAATGACTAAAAAGACTCGCAACGACCATGTTTTACTCCACCTCACAGTCTGGCACTCCTTACTATACACAATAATACCACGATAATTCAGGCTGTGAATAGGATAATTTCAGCAAACTATACGCGCACAAAATCAACCTGAATTGAATGGTGTAATGGGCTTACTGAAGTCGTTCTGGAGTTAATGTTTGTTCTAACCGAATCAATCCAAGTGGGTCTTTTTCAACCAAATATGTTTGCAATGCTTTATCCAGGCCTGTCACCACAGCAAGGCCCACCAGGATGAATAGTACCGCTATGCTGCGCTGAAACCAACCGCCAGGATTGCTTGCCCATTTTACAGTACGTAGCAACCGACGACCAATTATCGCGATCAAAAGGAGCACTGCCGCAACGCCGCTGCAGTACACAGTGAGGTACCAAATGCCAAGCGCTAAATTGGCAGGAACTACAGTCGCAACTACAAACGCGTAGGTAGGGCTACAACTGCTAAAAACCGGTCCAAGCGCAGCACCTATTAATATTGCAGAGAGTGTTTGATTCTTGGCCGTTGCTGCCTTGCCCAAAAGCTGCTGTGAATGATGCTCGAACCCAATAGCTCCTATTAGTCGTGCCCACCACATTGGAAACAGCATAAATATGCCTAGCACAATCACCAGGCCGCCCGAAAGACTCGTCCATACATGCGGATCGATGCGTATAAAAATAGTGGAGGCTTTTAATAGCATCGTGAATACCACTAATGACGCAACCAGACTTGCCGTTATGATATACGGTCGCCATACCTGCTTTTCGCCAGATCCCGACACGCTCCCGCCCAAAATAACTGGCAACAAAGGTAGAATGCACGGGGCAAATGCCGTAAGCACGCCCGCAACAAATATCAACAATGTTGTTAGTATCACTCCTAAACCTGAATTCCTGCTACGAGATCATCGTAGTTTGTTGCCGACCATTGTTTTACTTCATTACCATCTTTGTCGACTTGAACAAATGTATACTGTTGGGTCACGCCGTATTTTTGTCGAAGCTCGGTAGCGCTATCATAGTCTGTTTTTACAATCGCAACACCACTCGGAATCTTTGAAGTATCAGCCGCTACAGCCGTGTCGATACTTTTGCACGTTGGACACCACGGAGCATGGAAAAAATATACCACACGCGTATTATCATATTTAGCTTTATTTGCCGTGTAGTCTGCGTAATCTATATATACCCCTAGCATAACCATAGACATATCACTGCCTTTTGCTACATCATCCGACGTGGCAGCTTCCTTTTTGACCACCGAATCGTTCTTTTGCGTTTTCATTGCTGCATTTTTATTTGCGTTATTGCTTTGATCTAGCGCATACGCTACTACTGCTCCACTAACCACAAGAAATGCCACAATGCCGAGTACTATTTGCTTTTTCGTCATACCCTACTCCTCCATTACTACCTTGTATACCTATGGTACGAGAATATGAGCAGTGTGTCGACCCTATGCCTTAATGTACTACTGTCAGCCACACGAGCGCGACATTGATACCGATGACCAACACAGTAATACACGATAGCGCACATAGTACGCCTCGGCCGCTTTTTTGGTACTCATCGGCCTCGTTTTTACGGTTGTCACCTCTGGGTTCGTACTCAAAGAGCTCGAAGCAAACCCAGCATTAGCGTATTTGTGCAAAGCATAGCAACTGGCGATAGAAAGCAACAGGACGCAACTCTCCCCGCTAATCTGTCGTATACTAATAGTAATGACAGATTATACACACGAACTTGAAGCTGCGAGATCTATCGCAAAAAAAGCCGGCCTCGTAATGCTTGAGTATTTCGATGGCGATCAACAAACCGAGATGAAAAATGACGGTTCACCTGTAACAGTTGCTGATAAACTCATTAATTCTATGGTTATCGCGGAACTTGCAAAAACATTTCCTGCTGACATAGTGATCGGCGAAGAAGAAAGTACCGGCGACTACGGCATGGGGCGACGCTGGTTTTGCGACCCTATCGATGGCACCAAAGCCTACACGTGGGGCACACCGACAGCGATGTTTTCGCTTGGCCTGGTGGTTGATGGCCAACCAGTGATGGGTGTCACCTACGACCCATTTCTCGATAAAATGTATTGGGCAGAAATCGGCCACGGTGCATTTTGCAATGATGAGTCATTGCGCGTGTCTTCGCTGAATCTTGAAAAAGGTATTTTGGCAATTGCGAGCAATGCGCGCGAGATACGACACGAACTCGGTTGGCTTGATAGGATATTTGAGATGAATGTTCAAACTGCTACGTTCAGCGGTGCAGTCTACAAAAGCGTACTGGCTGCACGAGGCAAGTTCGTCGGCTATACCGAACGGCTTGTGAATGGACACGATATGGCTGCAGCACAAGTCATAATCACTGAAGCTGGTGGCAGAGTTACTGACATGAACGGCAACGCATATGATTACTCAAAGCCTTTTAAAGGAACAATCGTTTCAAACGGTGTCGTGCATGATGAGCTAGTGGCGATCATAAGTGCCGCAGAACATGGGGATACTCAATGAAAGATCTCGAAAAACGAATTGCGGCACTCGAAACACGCAACAAAAAAGTCGAGGCCGACAAAGCTTGGGAAACAAGCTGGACACGGCGCATTGCCATTGCGCTACTTACCTATGTTATTGTGTGCACCTACTTTGCAGTTGTAATACATATCGATCCTTGGCTGAATGCACTTGTGCCAGTTATAGGGTATCTGCTATCTACCGTGACAATCAGCATCGTTAAAAAGTCGTGGCTACGTCAACGATAATCACACAAACGTTAGCCAGATCAACACTGCGTTCAAAAAAGAAACCAGCGCGGCAATGAGCCAAATTGCATAGGTAACAATTGGCTTACTACGCTGGTCGCCCATTATCGTTTTGCTCGCTGTTACGAGTGCTAGCGGTATAAGTGCGAATGGTACGCCAAACGAAAGCCCTATCTGTGACAATATCAGTGCTGCTGTCGGGTCAAACCCAATTGCAAGAATAAACAGCGCAGGAACTAACGTAATACTGCGTCGCACAAACACGTTGATATGTCGCTTTAGCAAGCCCTGCATTATTACCGATCCAGCCTGGCTGGCAACCGATGTAGAAGTAAGCCCTGAAACAAGTAGGCCAAGAGCGAACAAAACCGCAACCAGCGATCCAGTGGTTGCACCTAATGCGTGGAATATATCCTGAAACGATTCAATTCCCTGCTTCCCACCAAGTGTCGTGGCGGCCAGTACAAGCATGGCGATATTCACGCTCCCTGCGACAAGCATCGCAATTCCAACATCGAACTTTGTAGCCCGCAAATACTGCTTTAGTTCCGATTGCTTTACTTTACCGTGCCGATCACGAGCCAGTGCCGAGTGTAGATACACAACATGCGGCATAATCGTGGCGCCAAACATTGCCGTCGCTAGCAGCACCGTATCGGTACCAGCAAATTGCGGTACTAATCCGCCAAGCATATCTGTCACCTGGGGCGGATGCTGAAACAACCCCACGATAAACCCAAGTGGTATGATAAGCATCAAGCCTATGATTGTACGTTCGAAGTATTTTTTTTCGGGCTTGTTATAGATGGCGAGCAGCAGCATTGATACCGCACCGACAATCAGTCCACCAGGCAGTAGCGGAACATTAAACAGCAGTTTGAGTGCTAGCGCACCACCGACAACCTCGGCAATATCACAGGCAATTGCAACAAGCTCTGCCTGGAACCAATACGCCAAACGAGATTTTCGTCCCAGTTTTTCGGCCACAACTTCGGGCAAGCTCTTGCCTGTTACCAGCCCAACCTTGGCGCTCAAATACTGCACCAACATTGCCATAACATTAGCGAGCACCAATACCCACAGCAACAAATAGCCGTACTTGGCGCCAGCACTAAAATTCGCCGCAAAATTCCCCGGGTCAACATAGGCAACGGCCGTTACAAAGGCGGGGCCCAGCAGCGACAAAATCCGGCGAGTGCGACGGCGCATAGCTTAGGCCTTTCGTGCTCCAAATTCTTTCGGCGCAGTATCAGCAAAGCGAACTTCCTTAACATCAATCACGCCGCGCACTGTCATATCTGGGTAATCGCGAGCATAGATCACATCCACCGAGCCAAACATCGCCGTATCCCAATCAAACCCAAGCTTTTTCGCCCCAGCACGCACCGCCTCTTCGCTAGCACCTTCAATCTCGATATACGGATTGATCCACGGCCATTCGTCGATGACTACTTCTACATCATCAAGCTGCCAGGTTTCGCGACGCGATTCTTGGTACGTCGTATAATGCCAACCAGCTACATCAAATAACTCGATCGTTTTATCAAAATCTCCTACCGTTGTTTCAATTTCATAGGTGCTATCAATCGCCGATTCTTCGAGCGATTTTGTTTTCTTTTTGAGACACAGCGTAACTTTATCACCTTCATCGCGAATACGAATAAACATGTTTTCAGCGGTGTGGTGCTTCTCCTCTATCAACGCTCGGCGCATATCACGCATTGGTTGTTCCAAATGCGCACCGGCCTTTTTTAGACGTGCCCGCACATCGTCGATATCGACATCGGTAAATTTCACTTCAATTTCTACTTGCATATGCATTCTCCTGGGGGCAAATCAAGCGCGGTGTGGGTGTGCCCTACCGCGCTCGATTTGTGGATATAATTTGGTAATTATTCGTCGTCTTTTTTCAGCGTGCTAGCACTATTCCCAGCATTTACTTCATAGCTCGTGTTGGTACTTTCAAAAAAGTTTACTAGCTCCAGCGTATCATTGGCAGCAGCCATCCATTTAGCTGGGTTTGATACTTTGTAATGAGCTTCAAAACCTAGCTCCTCAAGGCGTCGGTCGGTCAGATACTTCACGTATTGGTTTACGTAGTCTGCATTGAGACCCAAAATACCTTTTGGTAGCATTGCCTTGTTGTAGCGTTCTTCCATCGCCACACCATCAAGAATCATTTGCTTTATTTCTTCGGCAAATTCTGGCGTTTGCAAATCTTCGTTTTCTTCCAGTACCGTCAGAATCATATTGATACCAAACTTTAGGTGCAAGCTTTCGTCGCGCACCACCCAGTCGATAAGGCTACCAAAATTGCGTAACAAATTGCGCTGGCGGAAGCTAAGCGCCACCATAAAGCCACTGTAAAACCAGATTCCTTCAAGAATAATATTGTAGGCAATCAAGTTGCGAATAAAATCTTTTTTGCCCTCGGTCGTCGTAATATCGAGCGTACTTTCGGTCATACGCTTGATGTATTTGGTCTCGAATTCTTCTTTTTCGGCCATCGTGCCTTCATCAACATGGGCAGCATAGGCCTTTTCGCGGTCGATCGGGAATGTTTCGAGCACGTACTCAAAGCTCATGCAGTGATTCGCTTCTTCCCACATTTGCTTAGCGAGGTACAAATGACATTCGGCAGCATTGACATATGGGTAGACACCAAACGCCAGTGCCTTGTTCACCAAAAGTTCATTCGGGTTAAAATAGCCCATCAAAAACTCTACCGCATAGCGTTCTTCGTCGGTCATTTTTTTCCAGTCAGCCAAATCTTGCCCTAGCTGGATTTCATTCGGGAACCAGGTATTTGCGACTGCTTGGTCGTACAAATCCATTGCCCATTGATATTTTACTGGCTTCAAGAGCAATCCATCTTGAATACCGGTGCCGAGAATTCCTGCCATTATGACCTCCATTCGTTAATGTCTACAATATTACTTTGTGTATCAGGACTTGGGGGAGGTTGTTCCGCTGGTTGCTCACCAACACCTTCCTCAGAATCTCGTCCGTCAATACAGTTTTCAAGTACCCAACGAGTATGTTCGCGCGTAATGGCTTTAGCGATTTCGTACCCAGTTTTTGGTACCTCAGCACCTTGCCATACAACCCTTGGCGTAGTCCAGTTGTTACTTTCTTCTTGCGCGCCCACCTGACCTTTGTGTGTTGCACGCTCGGTCATCTTATTCGCAACCGTCGCAAATTGTTAATAGTGCTGGATCTATCGGTGCTGCCATTGAACCTCTAGCAGCAGCCTCATCATTCGCCTGTGCCTGCGCATTTGCCATTGCTGCATCGATAGCCGCTAGCTTTTCGTCAAGTGTCATTTCGTCAGTAATGATTGAGTTTGCGTTCATTGTTTTATTCCCTTATACCCTATATTTTCGTTAGTTTATTTTGTACAGTTATCGCAGTTTTTGCAGCATTCGCACGTGCATGTAGTTTCTGTCATACGCCCCCTCCTGTTGTTTGTTTCGTTGCAAATCCAAAACCGGTTTTTCGCGCACCGCCTGTTGACTTAGCCATTTCTTCGGTCTTGTTGACTTTTGTGGTACTCTGCTCGGCCTGATGTCGTGGTTTAACGTGCAAGTAATACGTTGTTTTTAGGCCACGCCTCCAGCATTCACTGTAAATTTCAATATAATCATCGATGTTGCGGGTTTCAAGGTACATATTGCGGCTAATTGCTTGGTCAACCCATTTTTGTGCCCGTGCTGCTACCTCGATAAAGGCAAATGGGCTAAGCTGAAAGCTGGTCTTGTAGACATCTTTAATGTGCTGCGGAATTTCATAGATACCCTGAATGTCACCTTGGCGAGCTAACACTTCATCTTTCACTTGTTCCCACAAACTAAGTCGTTTTAGGTCGGCCACCATATTGTGGTTTACCTCAAGGAATTTCCCGTTGAGCGTACTACGGCTAAAAATCTGCGCAAATTGCGGGTCGATGCCAGGAGTGGTACCGCTCACGTGCGCGTTGTTTGCAGTTGGAGCAATTGCCATGAGTGTCGCGTTACGCATACCCTTCTTCACTTTTTGTCGGAGACTGGCCCAATCAAGCTTATGCTTACGGGTAATTTTTACTTTTACCTTGCGGTCTTTTTCGAGAATATCAAGAGTGTCAATTGGCAAAATACCCTTGCTCCAGCCACTTCCCTTAAAGTTTTTGTAGCTTCCGCGTTCAGCAGCCAAATCAGCACTCGCATCAATTGCATGGTAGCTAATAAATTCGAGTAGTTGATCCATCAAATCGTAGGCCTCCTCGCTTTCATACGAGTAGCTGAGTCGTTCGATTACGTCGCTGAATCCCATCACTCCCAAACCAACTGCACGGTTTTCGCTATTTGCCTTCATAGCTTGAGGAATTGGTGTAGTAGTAAGCTCACATAGGTTGTCAAGCTGACGGATAGAACTCCGCACGGCCCTCTCTAGGCGATCCCAATCCCACATCTTGTCTGCTCGAAGGTGTACGCTGAGGTTAATACTGCTCAAGTTACATACTGCAGTGTTGTCTTTATCCTGCGGCAGTGTAATTTCAGTACAGAGATTTGAGTGGTGAATAGTACCAGTGTTATTGTTGAGCGCACGAACGTTTTGCGTATCCTTCCATGTAAGCCATGGGTGACTTGTCGCCTGTAGCTGTGTAAGAATTTGCCTAAATTGCTGGCGTGCAGGAAGTTTTACATAATCACGCATCTTGCCGCTATCGGCAAGTTTTACATATTCATTGTATCGCTCGCTAAATTCGCTGCCGTAAAGCTCTACTAGGTCAGATGTTTCAGCTGGGTCAAACAAGTACCAGTCTTGGTCTTTTTCGACACGCTTCATAAACTCGTCGCTCAATACAACTGCTGTGTTCGCAATACGGGTACGAAGATACGGGTCACCAGAGTTTTGTTTAAGGTCAAGGAACTGCGGAAAATTAAGGTGCCAGTTCTCCATAAAGATGGCGGCTGCGCCTTGCTTTTTACCTTTGCGGCTCACAGCAAAGAGCGCTGTATCAAGCATCTTCACAAATGGAATAGGGCCAGTACTCTCGGTGTTGGTTGTCTTTACTGGGCTACCTGCTGCACGAAGTTTAGTGACACCGATACCGATACCGCCTGTACCTTTTGCAATCCACATGGTATCGCGAATACCACGTGCAATGGCCTCCATGTCATCTTCAATATCAAACAAGAAACAGTTTGAAAGCTGTGGGAACGAGCCACCGGCATTGATACGGGTGCTCCCTGCCGGGTTAGAATCGAGCTTAGAAATATACTCATAAAATTCGAGGGCAATTTCTGTCGGATTTTTTTCACACAAGCTTAGCCCCATAGCAATACGCATTGCTGTATATTGCGGTACCTCCATAGGCTGCCCGCTGTTTTTGCGCAAGCTATAGCGATTGCGGCGTGTTACTACGCCAAGATATCGCATAAGCTCGTCACGGGTTGGGTCTAGTGCTTCTGCAATTTTCTTGTGATCAAATACTTTCGGATCCGCCAACCGTGCATCAAGCAGACCGTCTTTTACGCCCTCTTTTAGGTATGGTAGGAATCTCTTGACATGCAGTTTGCGCAAATCGTTATCATTCTCATAATCACCCAAGATGTTTTTGTAGTCATTCTTGAGCAGCAACCTCGCTGCGATCTTGTCAAAGTCTGGGTCGTCTTTAACATTTTGAAGCGCCGTATGAATTACCGCCTCATCAAGCTGCTCGCTGGTAATACCATCAAATAATGTTAGCTGTAGCTCTGTCGCCACTTGCACAACCTTGGCTACTTGGTCAGGCAGTCCCTCACAAGCCTTCAGTAGCGCGAGATTGATCTTGTTGGCGTCAAATGGTTCGCGGGTGCCATCTCGCTTTACCACATGAATTCCGTTCATGATTTCCCCTATTTTATATTGTTAGTTTGTGCATACAATCGTCTGAAACACCTCCATTTCAGACAACAGCAAACCAAAGACACCTCTTTTCGAGTGTCACACCTCCCGTGCAGGTTTGCATCATTGTGTATTTTATTGAACGACTACATATGTAGTGGTCTGTGTACTAATATAGACCCCACATGTAGCTTATGCAAGATGTTTTTATGGTTTTTTTGTCTACATACACGTTTCGCGCAAAATAACACCTTATAGTGTTGTAAAAAAGCAACGGTACGCTATATGTAGTGTTTATGGTTGAGCCTAGATAGCTGAATATTGACGATTCTTACTAATAGTGATATATTATATATTAGCTTTTCGGGAAATCCTCGGACAGCTTGGCTCTTTGGAGGAGATATGTCTCGGATTCTATGGGTGATTGGTGCAATTATGGCGTTGTCCAGCATCATGACTGCCATGCACATCGATACAACCACGCCCCAAAATATCCTGATCGGCGCCGGTATCATTTTGATGTCAGTAGTCGCTGAAAAGGATCGATAGGCTCACCACGAAAACAGGCTCGCTCTGATGGACATATCCATCGCAGCTTGAGCTCCGTCGGTGAGCCTGTTTTCGTAGTGACAAAAGATAATCCCTTAAATTATTAGCGTCAGATACCCTACATTGTAGTAGCCTATCTACGCATAAGCTAGCGCATGTAAAAAGATACTTGAACCGTATAGGTTAACTCATTTTTACCAGGCTGCAAGGTAAAGGAAGATGCGACTTTTTCACTTCCCCGTACGCCATCCATTACAAACGGCCCACTATAGGTATTGAACGAATTATCGGTAACAGACTTTACCCCGCCCAATGAAAAACCCAAACCTTTTGCCGTTTGCTCGGCCTTTTTACGTGCATCTTTTATGGCATCGTCCCGCGCGGCTGCCTCCAAGCTGCTTTGTGTTTGTGCGGTAAAGCCATAACTAGGAGTTACTTCACCCTCTGGTGCAGTTGTGGCCAAGTAATCTTGTACTTTTTGGGCTCGCTCTGTATCACTGAGGGTAATTGTAAACGACAACGAATACGTATATGTCTTGTTGCTATTTGCCATAGGCATGACGCCGTTGCCATAACCCGAAGTGCTACTTTTTATCTGCGCATCTGTTACGCCAAGCTTCTTCAAGCCACCGGTAACTTCCGTATTCTTTCTACTCGCCGCATCGACGGCAACTTGTTTATCTGTCTCGTCAAACTGATAACTAGGTGAAAACACGATTTTGTCTGGTGTTGCCTGCAAACTAGCACTGCCTGTAACATCAATCGCTTCGCTATTTTTATCATACCGACGTATCCATGGTTGCCACATAAAAAGCATCACTAGTATGACCAGCGATAGCCCCGCAATTATCAGCCAACGATACTCTATTGCTACAACTCCTGGCTCTTTTGATGAATTAGACATAGTTTTTACACCTCCAACTATATGTATATAGCTTAGCAAACTTTTTGGCGGAGAGAACAAAAGACAGCCAACCGCAACAGTTGGCCTTCTTTCTTTTGGCGGAGAGAACGGGATGAACGCTTCGATGGTAGACTACTTCGTATTCCACCATCGGCTAACAGCTGTCAGATGAAACATTTGACAACTGTCGAGCCTGGCTCGAAGCCTGCTTTTCTGCGAAAAGAAAAAGCCCCATACCAAATGGTACGGGGCTTTTTCTCCTGGCGGAGAGAACAGGATTCGAACCTGCGAAACGGTTGCCCGTTTACACGCTTTCCAAGCGTGCGCCTTCAACCACTCGGCCATCTCTCCCTGCATCGTTCATTCTATCAAGTATGTACAGCACTTTCCAAGCGTGCGCCTATCCTCAAAGTATACTCTTTTCGAGCACGTTGGTCCAAGTACTGCCCTCACGAACATCGCTGCCAACATACCGCTCGTATTAGTTGTCAAATTTACTCTGTACTTATGGTTGCTTTTCCTCTGTAAGGCTATCTATAATAAAATAAATGGCGCAAAAATCCACCACACCAGTTATTGAACTCAAAAGCCTGAAGCGAAGGTTTGGCGTTGGTGACGCCGAACACTACGCACTTGATGGTATTGATTTGACTGTGAAAAAGGGTGAATTTATTGCCATTATGGGACCGAGTGGTTGCGGCAAAACCACGCTTCTCAATATTATTGGATTGCTCGACCGAGCCACCGACGGCGAATACGTACTCGACGGGAAAAATGTCGAGGATGTATCAAGCAAGCGCCATGCGCAAGTGCGAGCACGACAAATTGGCTTTATTTTTCAGAATTTCAACTTGGTTGAACGGCTAACTGTGCTGGAAAATGTAGCACTACCACTAACCTACAGCGGTGTTTCGCACTTAAAACGCCTAGAACACGCCAGCCAAATACTAAAGAATTTTCACCTCGGCGAACGTGAATACTATATGCCATGGCAACTATCTGGCGGCCAAACACAGCGTGTTGCAATCGCCCGAGCGCTGGTCAACGACCCGTCTATCATCCTTGCAGATGAACCAACCGGCAACCTCGACAGCAAATCATCACACGTGATTATGGAAGAACTTAGCGAGGTACACAAACGAGGCAATACTATCATAATGGTAACGCACAATCCCAACCTCACGAGCTATGCCAGCCGTGTGATCACAATGCTCGATGGCAAGATTGATACCGATACCAGTACAAAAACGGCCAAGAAGTCAAAGACGACCACAAAGAAACGAGCCTTGGGTGACAAGAAATCACCTGCAAAGAAGCGTACTCGAAAGGCAGCATCATAATGATCGGTTCTTTGTTATTTGATCACTATCGTACAGCCAAGCAATCGCTTGAAAGTGCCAAAACGCGCACCCTGCTAACTATTTCTGGTGTTGCGATAGGTGTTGCGAGTATTACCACCATCTTGTCACTTTCTAGTGGTATGTCGTCTATGGTAACGCAACAAGTCGACGCCGTTGGTCCGAACCTTGTGATTGTTCGTCCAAAAGCTAAAGAGGCCACTCTGGCAGACCTAAATAACCCATTGTCACAAAATGCGTTTACAACTAGTCCATTAACCGAGCAAGATCTCGCCGCTATCCGTCAGGTACCAGCAACAAACGTAGCAGCTCCCCTCATGACTATTAGCGCCAGCATCCGGGCAACTACCGGAACTCCACATCATAGCGTACTGGTTGCAACCTCGCCAGAACTAGCCGAAACCAGCAACCTTCACCTGCAGGACGGGCAATTCATTGATAGCGTTACATTAGAAAATACTGCGGTTGTAGGTGCACAGTTGGCGGTTGATTTATTTGGAACCGAAGATGCTATAGGAAAAACATTTTTCATACGCGGCCAAACCTTTACGGTGATCGGAGTATTAAAACGCACCAACCAACCAGTTAATTTCAATGCGGTTGATTTTGACTATGCTGCAATCATTGGCTTTGATAGCGGTAAACTTTTCAATAGTAGTGTTGCACAAATTCAACAGATAAATATTCTTACAAAAAAAGGAACCAACACTGCCCAGTATCAAGACAAAATTGCGGGCGAGCTTGCACGCAACCATGATAATCAACGCGATACAAGCGTACTGGCTGGCGCACAAATTGCACATTCAAGCAATCAGTTTCTTGGGGTAATCAGCCTTGCCTTTACATTAATTGCCGGAGTAGCTTTATTTGTTGGTGGCATTGGTATTATGAATATTATGCTGGTAGGTATCTCTGAACGCACCCGAGAAATTGGCCTACGCAAGGCCGTTGGTGCAAGCAATAGCACTATACTGATGCAGTTCATTATAGAATCGTTGATTATAAGTATTCTGGGTGGCGTACTTGGATATATCCTGGGATATTTTATTGCGTTTATTATAAGTATGTTTATCCCCTACGATCCACTACTGAGCTGGCAAGTCGCTGCGGTTGCTGCGAGTTTGTCCATTACTGTTGGCATGTTATTTGGCCTATACCCTGCATGGCAGGCAGCTCGCAAAGATCCCATTGAATCGCTGCGTCGATATCACTAAATCACTACTTTGTCCGGTATACTACATATATGTCTGCAATCAAAAAACCAAAAGTTGCCATTGTATGCGACTGGCTTACCAACATGGCCGGCGCCGAACAAGTTGTACTCGCCTTTCATCATGCGTTTCCAGACGCACCCATCTATACCAGCGTCTACATACCCGAAGCAATTCCTGCGCTAAAGAATGCCGACGTACGCACCACCTATCTACAAAATGCGCCCAAATTGCTGCGCAGTTTGCACAAATTTTTTCCTATGTTGCGCGTGCGTGCCTTTCGCAAGCTTGACCTTTCCGAATACGACATCATTTTATCGAGCTCGAGTGCCGAAGCAAAGCAAGTACGAAAAACACGACCAGACCAGCTGCACATCTGCTACTGCCATACTCCTATCCGCTACTACTGGAGTCACTATGCGGAATATCGCGAAAATCCCGGATTTGGCAAACTAAATTGGCTTGTTCGCCTGCTTATGCCACTCCTAGTTCCTCGTCTGAAACGAGCCGACTTTAAAGCCGCCCAAAATATTGACCATTTTATAGCCAATTCGAATGCAGTACGAGATCGCATACGACGCTACTACAAGAAACCGGCCGATATTATATATCCGCCCGTCGATACAAAACGGTTTGTTCCCAAGGCCAAGCGCAAGCCCTACTACGTTACCTCAGGCCGACAAATTCCGTACAAAAAACATGCGTTAGTAATCGAAGCCTGCAATCAACTCGAGCTACCATTGAAAGTTTTTGGCACCGGTAGTGAGCACGAGAACCTTAGAAAACTTGCTGGTCCGACAATCGAATTTTTTAGTCAGCGATACGGCAATGCCTCAGATACCGCCTTGGCAAATGCGCTCGGTGAAGCCAAGGGGTTTATTTTTGCGGCCGACGAAGATTTTGGAATTGTTTCAGTAGAGGCAATGGCATCGGGCGCTCCCGTAATCGCATATGGCTCGGGCGGATCGCGCGATATCGTCACATCACGAGAAGTAGGTGTCTTGTTTAAACACCAAACAGTCGAAGCGATCATAGCAGCCATACACGCATCTGAAAAAACCAGATATTCCCCTACGATCTTACGTAACCGAGCCAAGCGGTTCGACAAAGTCCTATTTGTCACGCAAATACGAAACTACGTCTATAACGCCTACGAAAGATCACGCATATGAGCCATATTGTTATTGACGCTCGTCGTATCAATAGCTCTACCGGCTACTATGCAAAGAATTTGTTGGAACAGCTAGAACATACTGATTCGATACACAACTACACGGTTATCGTGCTGCAACGAGAACTCACACATTATCAGCCAGTTGCAAAAAATTTTCGGGTAGTTGCAAGCACGGCCGACCATTACACTCTGTCTGAACAGCTACGATTCGCGTGGCAACTATACCGATTGCGCCCTGATCTTGTGCATTTTACAATGCCACAACAGCCCTTGCTTTGGTTTGGAGCGCGTATTACCACAATCCACGATACTACCTTGATTCGATTTGAGAATCTCGACCAAAATAAATACCTATATCGCCTGCGAAAACTAATTTTCACCTTGCTAATGCGCAATGTTATTTGGCGCTCGCGCTACATTATTTCACCTTCAAAGTACGTAACACGCGACCTAGATACGTGGACAAACCATCGGCACACCAGCAAGTTAAAAACCATTTACAACGCTGGTGATACGACGCATGTCACAGTGAAAGCTATTAACGAACTGAAGAATGTTCCCTACTTGTGCTGGGTTGGAAACGCGTTTCCATACAAGAATATTACTACTATTATTACTGCATTCGCGGCCATCAAAAAGCTCCATCCTTCGCTTCACCTGGCGCTGGCAGGTAGAAGCGACATATTTTATGAACGATTAGCTGACATGGTACGAAAAAAGGCCATTCCAGATGTTCATTTTCTTGGATACATCAACGATGCAGAAAAGCGCTGGCTATTTCAAAACGCCAATGCCTATGTGGTGGCATCGTTATCTGAAGGCTTTCATATGCCGCTGCTGGAAGCAATGGCAGAACGCTGCCCCATCATCTCATCGAATGCAACCTGCCTGCCAGAAATTGCCGGCACGGCAGCCCTCTACTTCGACCCACGTAGTGTGGACGAGCTCGTGGCAGCAATCCAGCAGCTGCTTGAGGATTCATCGTTACGGGGTACGCTAGTGGAACATGGCACGCATCAGCTACAACGCTTTTCATGGCATACAACTGCAGCAAAAATGCATGGCCTATACCTAAAAGCGCTTACTTACCGCGCGTAATCGTCGTGAATACGTATGATATCCGCTTCGTTGGATGGATGCTTCGAGTCAACATGTTGCCAAATCTCGGCCACCAATGTATAAGAATCCTTGCTTGCTGCGCACAAACGATGGCGCTCACCTTTTGCAAATTGAACCACATGGCCTGACTTTGCGATGATTTTATCGCCTGGTTCATCTGTAACACTCTTGTAGTACGCACCGTGATTTAAGAAACGCCAGCGCTCTGCACGACGCTCATGCAACTGCCAGCTTAGGCGTTGCCCCGGTGAAACGAGCAAAAACTTTGGGCTTAATTCTAACTCACTACGACCCAGCCGTGCTTCAATCGCACTAAGACCCGGAAAGAACTCAACGATAAATCGATCTGCGTCACTACTTTTCATCGTGTAGTATGCGCCCCACGGCTTTGACTCATCCATATCAGTAATCGTATAGCCAAGATCATCAATTGCGTCTCGAACACGGCGCGTTGCTACCTTTTTTGATGGCGCTTTTGTAACGCCAGGAAAATATCGCTTCATCGCACCATCGGCTTTTTTATACACACGGTGTAATTTTTTACCAAGTCTCGCATCGGATGAATGAACATCCAGCACGTCCTTGCCATCAAGTATATTGCGTAGTGATCTGCGCACCCACCATACCGCCGTCTGCAATCGACTCGTAGGCTCTAATACAACTGACTCAAAACGTTCGACGTCCTTACTTTTCTTCTCTACCATTATTTATCAAGCTCTACTTTAAATTTTTCTACTAACTCTACAGGACTGGGGTCTACCCCGTTCAAAATTCCCATGTATAATGTAACAAAATCGCCAAATATCACCAAATACAACAGATGTGCCAATGCGTTGTCACCCTGAGCTGCCACAGAAATTGAATCTGGGCGCATCCCAGACAGCAATCGATTTGAAACCTCAAAACGTTTCAGCACACGATGATGCTCAAAGCTAGACAATAAATCTATTACTACAAATGGTTTCTCAACGGGATGAGACGACCAGCCCATAAATTCATTGTGATTGAATTCAGGAAGCGTATTGCTCCATGCCGTATTCTTTGCGTTTTCGTTCACGCTAATCTTCCACTTGTAGGCGGCTGGACTCATCGCAGAACCAGAGTATATGATCGGTGTTTTTCCGACCATTTTTTCGGCAAGCTGCTTGGCTGGGTTGTCGTGTGTTGGTACACTTTTAACCCATTTTGCCACCTCAGCCTCTAGTGGGGCGACCAGCTGTTCCAACTCAGTCAACACCGATTTATCAACTAATCCATATCCAACAAATAGTTCTACAAGCCCTCGAAATGCATAAAAGACGGCCATCCTTGGCTGAATCGCCTTTGGAATAACTACATGTGTGTCACCGTGCTGCGTGGCTTGCTCGAGCAACTTACCACCGCCTGTCATTATTGCTATCGTTGCACCTTTTTCTCTTGCCTCAGCCAACGCCGATAATGTTTCTTCGGTATTTCCTGAATAGCTTGCCACTATCACAAGTGTTCGTTCGTTTACAAAACTCGGTAACGAATAGTCCTTTGAAACAATAAACGGAACCTGTAGCTTTGGCCATGTCCTGGCGAACTCCGCCTGCAATGCACTGCCCCCCATTGCCGAAAAAACGACAGCGTCTATTTGGCCTGGGTTCTCTACTTTTACGTCAAATGCATGAGCCAGCTGCTCCGGTGAATGAGCTGCTAGGTCGAGTGCGCCTTGTGTGTCGTACTGGTTGATGTAGTTTTTATTATCAAGCATAGTGCTCCTCTCTCGTTTTCATTATTTCCCCTACGCGTCGGTAGACAAATATCACGTCTGTGTAGCGTAGTCTCGTCTTTACTACCCTGCTTACTCTATGATACAGTATAGGTAAACGTAAGCGTAAATATCTAGAGGTGGGAATGGCAGACGAACCAAATAATCAACAGTCAATCAGTGACGATCAAGAACTTGCGAAAGTTTTGGCTGGCGTGAGCCAGCAAACAGATGATGATAATGTTGGTGAGCCAAGTAGCGCCGTAGTGCCGACGCCTGTAATTCCTGGGGCGATTCTTCCTACAAGCCTGGCAGCAGACGAGCCTACACTCGAATCACGCACAGAAAGCCTTGCGCCAGTATCATTGCCTGAACCTGAAGCCATGGCTCCCGAATCTAGCATGCCTCCTATGCCAGAAATTACCCCTCAACCTGAACAAACATTGCGACCAAGCTACTCTGAACCTGCAAGTGGTAGTGAACTTGATACCATAAAGAAAGAAGCGTTGGGCGAGCTACGCCCGTTGGTTGATAAACTTGACGTTTCTGCAGAAGAAAAATTTGACACGTACCTATTGCTGTTACGCAGTACCGATGACAAGGAATTGATCGCCCCTGCGCACGAAGCTGCCAAGGCAATCGAAGATGAGACTCGCCGCGCCCAAGCGTTGCTCGATATCATTAAAGAAATTGATTTTTTGAGCCAAAATCAATAACCATCTAAAATGCTCTAGCTACGGTGTCACCTAAGGGTATGAGACCGCTTTTGCTTGACTTTTTTTAACTGTTGTGCTACTATACTGCTATAGTTTACTTTTTATATTAAATCAATCACCATGACAAACCACCACAAAACCCCAGAAAGTGCTAACGCAACGCCTGATACCGGCGAATACCCTGCCGACTCACCCGTGCCTACAAGTAAGGATGAGCTTGATATGCAGGCTGCAACTATTCTCGCGGAGAACACGCCGAAAAAGGCCGAAATAGGTATTAATAACCTCAGAATTACAAAGTTATTTGGCCTTCCTAGTGACGGCGCAGATCTTACTGCCTTACTGCCTTACTTTGAAGCGCGGACCAGGCATGCCGAAAAAGGTATATACGGGAGAGCCCTAGCTTTAACAGCGATTGTAGGTTTATTTATCGGTGGATACGCAGCAAATGATGTTGGCGAGGTAAAATATGCTATGCGCAATTCTATGGGCATTTTGCCAGACAACATCCCTGGTCAAATCTACCCCGACAACGTAATGACTGGTGATACGATTACAATTCCGGGTACTACAATACGCTTTCCAAACCCTATAACTGCGACATATGGCGAGCTTGAAACGCATAGCTATACTAACGTAGAACGGCATACGACTACCGCATCAACGGTGGAAGAAATGGCTGAGAATCCTTTTGGATGGAACTTACAGCTTCAGGGAAATGAGAAGGCACTGGATGCCGAGGCATTACAACCTGCTATTCATGAAATTAAAGATACCCATGGAAATATTTCTCGTATCGTCGTACACGGAATCGTGAGTGACGACTTTAACAATGGGAACTTGGGAAAAACTGATCCACAGCAACATGCACTAGCTGAAGCTCGTGCAGAAGCCGGCAACGCTGCGCTGAGTAGCGTTGCGCAGCAAGAAGGCGTTACGCTTCCAAAAGATATTATTTTGAAGGCTTCAGAGCACGTGCTTTCAGAGCGTGACCTAAAACAGATCGATACGCTTGCACAACAGCTTCATCTCTCTACTAATGAGCTCATAGCCAAATATAACTCGGGCGATGACTTGCCTGATAACATCAAAGAGGTGCTCGCGAAAAAACTTGTTCGAGGTGTTGAATATGATATTGACTACACCACGAAGACGAATTCAACCTCATATGAGTTAGTGCCTGCAGGGAAAGAAGCCGACTCGGTCAAACCATGGCAAGTAGCGGCGTTATTTGGTGGGCTGAGTGCAGGATTAACTTGGCCAATTAGTATGTTGGCTCAAATGCAGGGTGTCCCCCGAAAGCGTCGCAAACAAGCCAGAAAATACCTGAAAAAACTACAGTAGAAAGTAAAAAAACCGCACATAACGTGCGGTTTTTTAGACCTTATAGCTCCTGCTACATCATTCCTGGCATGCCGCCACCCATCGGTGGCATTGGCATCTCTTTTTCAGGGATGTCTACCACGAGTGCACCCATAGTTGCAGCCGTACTGGCAATGGAAACAGCATTCTGCACTGCTTCCTTGGTAACCCTAGTTGGGTCGATCACACCAGCCTTTTTCACATCTACCACGCCAGCTTCTGGCTTCATCACATCAATACCCATGCCTACCTTGGATGCTTCCACTTGCGCAAGTAATGCCTCAGAGTTCAACCCAGCATTGGCAGTAATTTGCAAGAACGGCTGCCGCAAGGCTTGCTTCAAAATTTGACGACCAGCGCTTACGCTATCCGAGCCGTCTGCGCGTATCTTTGCAGCTAGATTCACTAATGTCACGCCGCCTCCCGCTACTATTCCTTCAGCCAAGGCTGCCTTGGTAGCCGCCACCGCATCATCAACGCGGAATTTCTTTTCATCGATTTCAGTTTCTGTCGCACCACCTACTTTTATAACAGCAACTTTTCCGCTCAGTGCGGCTGCTCGCTTTTCGAGCTGTTCCTTGTCATATTCGCTACTGGCATTGTTGGCTTGTGCCAAAATTTGCGCAACCCGAGCCTCTACATCAGCGGCACGCCCAGAACCCTCAACAATCGTAGTGTCATCTTTGCCTACAATCACTTTTCGTGCCGAGCCTACTACATCGAGTCCTGCGTTCTCAAACGTCAACCCTTTATCCTCGGAAATCACTTCAGCCCCAGTTAGCGTGGCCATATCTGCCATAATGTCCTTGCGTCGATCACCAAAGCTCGGCGCCTTTACTACGACAGTATTCAAAATACCCTTTAGTTTATTCAGTACTAGAATACTCAGTGCTTCGCCATCTACTTCGTCGGCCACAAGTACAATATCCTTCTTGCCAGCTTGCGCCAATTTTTCGATCAATGGCAATAATTCGCTCGCGGTTGATATTTTCTTATCTGTAATAACGATCGATGGTTTTTCGTACACAGCTTCCTGCCGATTGGTGTCGGTAACAAAGAATGGACTTGCCCAGCCCTTGTCTAAGCTAAAGCCTTCTACTACTTCACTCTCCATCTCAAGGCCCTGACCAGCTTCTACTGTAATCACTGCATCTTTGCCTACCAAAGCGATCACATCAGCAATCAATTTACCAATCTGACTATCTCCGGCTGAAATAGTTGCGACTTCTGCTATCCGTTCCTTTTTGCCCTCAACACTTTCGCTCAAACCATCGAGCGCAGCTACCACTTCTTTTCCTGCTTCCTCAATACCTTTTTTAAGCTCCATTGGGTTGTGGCCGGCCGCAATCAATCGATTAGCTTCCTTAAGAATCTGGTAGGTCAACACCGTTACCGTGGTCGTGCCGTCACCTGCGACTTTGTTCAATTTGCTGGCAGCTTGCTTGATAAGTTCAGCACCAACTTTGTAGCCCAATGTTTCGTCATCAACCTCTGGTAGTTCCATGCCTTCCGCTACTGTCACGCCATCATGCGTTACCGTGGGGCCACCGTACCCTTTGGCAATCACAACATTGCGGCCTTTCGGGCCATACGTTACTTTTACGGCATCGTATAGCGCCTTTGCACCACCTAGCACACGTGCACGCGCGTCATCATCATAAAATACTTTTTTTGCCATAGTTAATTTTTCCTTTCGAAGTTTTTTACTTGTTGTTCAAGATTTTTGACTCGTGCGAATAACTGTCCAATTTTTACAAACAGTAAAAGCAATGTAGCAAATAGTAAATACGGTAGATATACAAGTATGAAGTCCATACTACAAAGTTCCTAAAATATCTTCTTCTTTAACGATCAAATATTCTGTACCGTCTATCTTAATTTCAGTGGTTGAATACTCTTTATACAATATCTTGTCGCCTGTTGTAACATTTTTCACATCTTTTCCAGTAGCGACCACGTGTGCTATGACTGGCTTTTCCTTGGCGTTATCTGGCAAATACAAACCGCTCGCCGTTTTCGTTTGCGCTTCCTCTCGCACCGCTACTACGCGGTCACCAAGAGGCTTGATAGGTGAACTCATTCAGCTATTCCTCCTTTGATTGTTCTCTAGCCTCCATTGTACCGAAAGAAATTAGCACTCGTCAAGTGCGAGTGCTAATTTCTTTGCCAACCACGCAGTATCACACAATTTTTTTGAGAATCGAATGCAATTTCTTTAGCGCCATCAAATCAGGTCTAAAAATCTTCACAAAGTAGCCCAGCTGTTCCTCTAGTACGCCTCCGAAGCCTGCTTTGAACGCATATACCCCTTCTTGGTCTGGAACATTGCAGTGATTGCCCTTCGTCCCATAGAAGTTATACTCTGGAATTTTGTGTTTCATGGCATACTGCATCGCATACCAATGCAGTGCATATGGCGCATTGTAGCTTGCATATTCTCGTAGCGAGCCTCCTGTTAGGTACGTAACTTGATTGCCATACACAACAAACGTCGCTGCGGCAATTGGCAACCGCTCGGTAGAATTTTCAGCCATGTGCTTCAAACGATCTTTGTGCGTGTGTATCGCGGCGGTTATTTGCGCAATGGTTTTCTCTGATTTTTTATCCGTGTCATCTGCCAGCGATGCTTCCAACTTTTCAAGCACACTCTGTGAGGCTATTTTATACTCTGCGTAGTCGAGCTCGGCCACCATAAGCTGCACTCGGTCACTGCCAAAATGCGTTACTAGTGAGCTATAGTACTGCGCATCGCGACCATCAAAACCTTTGCGGCCCTCTGTATCGGCCAAAATCGACAGGTAAACCGGTAGCTCATTTAGTTCAATCTGCCGTACATGAATACCAGATTTTAAACTTTTTCGAACGGCACGCCGTGTACGCTGAGAAAAGCTATCCATCAACATGTCTGGGCTCGTGAGTTCTTTCAAATTTTTTACAAAGTACCAGCGCAATTTTATACTGTCGTGGTCGACACGTGCCGCTGAAAGTTTTGTGTAGCCACGTGAACTAAAATAGCGTTCGTAATGGTCTACTGTATAGCCATCATCAATCACTTCACGATCTTCGCTCCAGTGGCGAGCTGCCACGTTTGGATTGATGGTGATTGAAAGTGCGTGGTGTTTTCGTGCAAAACTAGTGATATTGTGTACGAACTCCTGCGCCAGTGGCGCGTTGGTAAAATCAACCAGCGGCCCCTGCAAGCATTCAAACTGTTGGTACTTTCCTACGACAGGCCAGCTATACAGCAATGCAGCCGCAACAATTTTGCCGTTCTTCGAGCGCATACCTACAAAGTAGTGAGACCAGCCCACTTCCTGACGACGCCGTGCCATCGGAACCGACTGAAGAAAACTAGACTCGGGGAATGACTCAGCAAATGATTCGAATTCGCTTTCAGTCAGCTCGCAAAATTTCATCTGTACTCATTCTAGCACAAGGGGTTTAACGGCGCAGAGATCGTAAAGTATTTTTGATCGCCAAGAGTATTGGGTGAAACGATACTTCAAAATAGCCCAGTTGTTCTTCCAGGACTCCACCAAAACCTGCCTTGAATTTGTAGATGCCTTCCTGAGATGGCGTACCTGAATGGTTGCCCTTTGTGCCAAAAAAGTTAAACCGCACCACCGAATGTTTCACGGCGTACTGCTGGGCGTACCACTGAATGGCATATGGGCCACAATATTTAGCATATTGTTTTAGCGCACCACTTATCACGTAGCTCATTTCTTTACCGTATAGTACAAACATTGCGGCAGCGATTGGCAGCGTTGCGCCAGATTTTGCCATTTCTGCAATTTCGTCGAGCAAGGCTGTATAGTGATCGAGCGCTTCCTGCGCAACTCGTTCCGCAGTAGCTGCCTTCTTCTTGTCTTCCAATTGTGTTGCAACAGCAAGGTTCTTAGTTTCATTTTCTATGAGCTGACGAGTCGCCGCTTCGTAATCGGCAACATGTACCTCTGCCACCAAAAGTTTTACACGCTCCCTGCCGAACTGCTCGACCATCGCAGCATAATATGCCTCATCGTGGCCGCTATAGCCCCGACGATCTTCGGTTGCCTGCATAATTTTCATAAATACTGGCAGCTCTTGAATACCAATTTCACGTACGTGTACCCCCGATTTTTGGCTTTTACGAATAGACCACCTCGTTTGCTGAGCATAGCTAGCCAGTAACTCATCAGAACTCTTGATGGCTTGCAAATTTTTTACAAAAAACCACCGAAACATCGACTCGGTCATGTCCACGCGCGCGGTAGCTACTTGATGAAATCCAGCACTCCTCAGCAGCTCAATATATTTGAACGATGCATAGCCATCATCCAGTTTTGTTCTGTCTTCACCCCAATGTTGTGCCAAGATATTCGGGTTAATCGTCAGTTTTAGCGCCTTTTTTTGCGCCGTAAATTCGCGTAGCTCATTCAGAAAAAGGCTGGCCAGCTGTAGGTTGTTAAAATCAACCAGTGGCCCCTGCAAACATTCATATTCAACATAGCCAAGTGCAACCGGCCATCGCTGCAACAGGGCTGCGGCGACTATTTTGCCTGCATCATTCTTCAGCCCTACAAAATCATGTCCCCACCCAGATAGCTCACGACGACGCGCCATTGGCGCAGACTGCAACAAACTTGCCGTTGGAAACGCCACTGCAAATGCTTCAAATTCTTCTTCTGTGAGTACGCCAAACTTCATAGTGTGTATCGTATCATGTGATTAGTAATTACTCGGTTGAAGGATCAGCAGACCCGACAAATCCTTTTTTAACCAACAACTCGGCCGTAAGCACCGAACCGCCAGCGGCACCTCGAAGCGTATTGTGAGCCAATGAGATAAAGTCCCAATCAAATAGTTTACCCTCGCGCAAGCGCCCCATCGTCACCCCCATACCATTCTCGTACCCGCTATCAACTCGACTTTGCGGGCGATCTGGTTCTTCAAAATATTGCAAAGGTTGTGATGGAGCTGACGGCAGATCCAGCCCAGTTAGCGCATTATTCTGGTTGAAGTCTGTGATTGCCTGCATAATCTGGCTTCTGGTTGGCACCGTCCGAAATGACACGCCAACACTTGCCATATGTCCATCGAGCACCGGCACGCGCACACAGGTTGCCGAAATAGTCGGCACCGATGCGAGTTCGATTGATGCGCCGTGTACATTGCCCCAAATACGCAATGGTTCGCGCTCTGACTTTTCTTCCTCGCCATCGATAAACGGAATGATATTGCCTTGCATCTCTGGCCACGTGAGTAATGTGCGGCCCGCACCCGATACGGCTTGCATACTTGTTACCTGAGCGTTCATCGGAACGAATGTGCGCAGTGCACTCAGTACCATGACATACGACTGAATAGAGCAGTTTGGCTTTACGACGATGCATCCACTTGACCAACCCCGCAGTTTTCGCTGTTCATGAATCAACGCAAGATGTGCAGCATTTACCTCTGGTACGATCATCGGTACGTCCTCTGACCAGCGATGGGCTGAATTGTTTGAAACAACCGCCACTCCTGCCGCCGCATAGCTATTCTCAATATCTCGTATACGCTCTTTTTCCAAACTGATCGCAGAAAAAACCAGGTCGACCGACTCGGATATTGTCACTATATCTTCCACTACATCAGAAAGTTGCATGGCAGCCACCTGTTCGGGCAATGATACTTCCATATTCCAGCGACCCTCAACGGCCTCGGCATATTTTTTACCAGCCGAGCGAGGTGACGCCGCAAGCGCCACAATCTCAAACCACGGATGATCTACAAGTAACGTAATAAGACGCTGGCCAACCATGCCTGTCGCCCCCAGAATACCCACTCGAATTTTCTTATTTTGCATAATTACCTCTTTTTCACTAATTGAAATGTATGATGCAAGCTTTTTATCGCCGTCACGGCATCAGCTGATTCTACGACAAATGAAATACTGCGCTCTGATGACCCATAGGAAATTGCGATAATTTCTACACCACTCACGCCCATCGATGCAAATGTCTTGCCCGTCACACCAGGCAAATTGTACATATCATTACCCACCACCGCCACAATCGAAAGGCCATTTTTTAGCTGCACTATATCAACGTCCTTGCTGCTCATTTCATCCACAAGCGCGCTATGCACTTTTTCTACAGCCAATACGCCGCTACTTCCCTTTACGACAAACGATATGTTGTGCTCTGATGATGCCTGCGAAATCATATATACATCGATTCGCTCTGACGCCAACGCACCAAATACTTTTGCGGCGACACTTGGGACACCAGTAACGCCTTTTCCCTGCACTGTCAGTAACGACAGCTCCGACTTTACCGTAATTGCCTTTACGCCGCCATCATCAGTGTGCGCCGCGATCCGTGTACCAATCTGCTCTGGCTCGAACGTATTTTTTATAAAAATTGGAATATTTTTTAATGACGCAGGTACCATTGTTAACGGATGAAGCACCTTGGCACCAAAATACGAAAGCTCCGACGCTTCCGCATACGACAACTGAGCAATCGTTTTTGCCTCAGGAATCAAGCGAGGGTCGGCTGTCATAACCCCTGTCACGTCTGTCCATATCCACACTTGCTTCGCATCAAGGCAATAGCCGAGGATTGTTGCAGTGTAGTCGGATGCACCCCTGCCTAGTGTTGTAATTTTCCCATCGACTGTTTGGCCAATAAAGCCAGTCACTACTGGTATGGTGTTACTATCGAGCAAAGGCCCCAGCACCGACACCACCCGACCAGTCGACTTGTCGAGAAATGGTTCGGCATCTGTAAAATGATCAGATGTTACTATCAACCGAGTCGCTTCTACTGGCTCTGCAGAGTGGCCGGAATTTGTAATCGCCGCAGCCACCACAACAATACTAAAACGCTCTCCAAATGACACAACGCCATCGTATTGCTGGCTTGAACACTGTGCTGCAGCCTGAATCTCCTCGAGGGATTCTTTTAATTCATCTCCCAGTGCATCAATTGCGTGGCGCATTTCGTTGGCACGTTCAGCTGGTACGGCAAGTTCGTCTACTGTGCGACGATGCTTTGCTACGATATCTTCCAGCACTGCCCTAAGCTCTTTTGTGTGCCTAGTTGCGGCAAGTTCTGTCGCCCGTATTAGCATGTCAGTTACTCCTGCCATAGCAGATGTAACTACCACAATACGACCTGGAGAACGTGCAACAATAGCGGCAACATTACGTATTCGTTCGGCGTCGCCGACAGACGAACCGCCAAACTTCATTACTGTAACTGTTTTTTTCATAGTCAGTATTTATATTTTACTCTAGGACATCATTCTGGGCTAGAGTGCCCGACTGATATACTAGATATATGACAAAACGAATTATCCATGAACACGAATCAAATGTTGCTTCATACAACCGTGCGTTTCCCTTTGTAATACAGTCCGCCAAGGGCTCTCTCATCACCGATGATGACGGCAAAGAATATATAGATTTTTTCAGTGGTGCTGGCGCCAATAATTATGGCCACAACCCCGAGGCACCAAAACAAGCCTTGCTGCGATATATACAAAGCGACGGAATAAATAACAGCCTCGATATGGCAACGACAGCAAAAACTGAGTTTATCGACGCGTTTTACGAGATTATTCTCAAGCCACGAAACTATGACTATCGGTTGCAATTTACTGGCCCTACCGGTACGAATGCGGTCGAGGCAGCCCTGAAACTAGTTCGAAAAAATACCTCACGTAAAGGTATCGTATCGTTTACTCGTGGCTTTCATGGCGTGAGCCTTGGTTCACTGGCTGCCACCAGCAATACCTACTTCCGCGAAGCTGCTGGTGTTGAGCTACACGACGTGTCGTTTATCGACTACGATAGCGGCGAACTGGCAGATTCTTTGGCAAAGCTTGAACATCAATTTGCCGATATCATCCAAGGCGATGGGCTTCCAGCTGGTGTAATAGTGGAAACAACTCAAGGCGAAGGTGGGGTGAACTCAGCACGACCAGAGTGGCTGCAAACATTACGCTCGTTAACCGAGCAACACGGCGTCTTACTTATTATCGATGATATCCAGGCAGGATGCGGTCGAAGCGGCGATTTCTTTAGCTTTGAAAAAGCCGGTATTGTACCCGACGTTGTCACCCTCTCGAAGTCTATATCCGGATACGGCTCGCCTATGTCACTCGTGTTAATTCGGCCCGAATATGACGTATGGCGCCCCGCCGAACATAATGGAACATTTCGTGGCAACAATCATGCATTCGTAACTGCCAAAGCTGCGCTAGAGGAGTATTGGAAAACCGACCAACTCGCCGTCAGCGTTGAACACAAGGCAGCTATCATTCGTTCAGCGCTCGAAAAAATGGCCTCGGAGCACCCTAAGCTTGGACTATACGTAAAGGGACGAGGCTTTCTACAAGGTATATCATTTGCCAACCCTTCTACTGCTGCAGACGTAGGAAAAACAGCCTTCGCACACGGTCTCATCGTAGAACGAGCCGGTACAGAAGATGAAGTTGTAAAGCTGATGCCTGCGCTTACCATTGATGAAGCAACCTTGCTAAAAGGCCTCGACATACTTGCGGCAAGCATTACCCAAGTTGCCGCTACCGCCAACTAACTACCGGTACTTACTTTTTCTTTGATAGTACGTTTCGAATAGCGTCGCGTACTGTTGCTGGTTCATCCCATGGGAAAATGTCGTGACCACGTTCAATCGTCTTTTCGTGCCCTTTACCAAGCGTAATCACCACGTCATCTTTTGAAGAAACCCGGGTCATAGCAAACTCAATTGCATCTGTTCGATTTTCTATCAAAAACAGATTCTTTTCGCGCACCTTACCGCCTTTCTCAGCACCTTTCGCCATGTCCTCGAGAATCTGCATGCCTGGTTCATCACGATTCTCCTCCTCGGTTAGGATCACTTCATCACAGTACTTTGCTGAAATTTCACCTTGGATAGGACGTTTCATAACATCACGATGTGCCGGACTACCATACACACATACCAATTTTCCCTTTACGGTAGGTCGCAGTGCGCTAAAAACTTTCTCAAAGGCATCGGGTGTACCTGCATAATCAATAATCACTCTGAAGGCCTGGCCTTCATCCACCGGCATCATACGACACGGAACTCCGGTAAGTGCGGCGATTCCATGCTCTATTTGCTCTTTCGTGAGGCCCAATTCGCGCCCGACCGCAACTGCTGCCATAGCATTTAGTACATTGAATGCGCCCGGCATATGCATCGTCAGACGATACGTGTCAGGGCCAGCTTTTACTGTGAACTGGCTGTGGTCAACCGCTAGATTTACTGTTGTAGCAAGTACATCGGCTTTTTCAAAGCCATAGCTTACGCGGCGAGGTGTTGTGTGCAAAAATTCCTCAGCTGCAGGATCTTCAGCATAGGCAATTCCCAGCCCGTTTTTATTTTTCGCCACCAGCTGGAACAGTTTTCGCTTATCCTGTTTGTAGCGTTCAAATGTCCCGTGGTAGTCTAGATGCTCGTGCGTTACATTTGTCATGATACCGATTTGCATATCTAGTCCCCACACTCGATGTTGCGCTAGTGCATGGCTGGTAGACTCAATCACCAACCATTCAGCTCCTTGTTCAACAAAACGCTTTAAGCGCTTTTGCAGTAGTGGAACTGGAACCGTCGACATGTGCTCATCTTCATCATGCAAATCATCCAAATAGCCATACTGCGTCGAACTAAGTACGGCAACCTTGTAGCCTGCCTCTTTCATCATGGTAAAAATGAGATTGGTTGTAGTTGTCTTCCCATTCGTACCCGTAACACCAATACACTTTAGCTTGCGCGCAGGAAACCCTTCCTTTGCCGAGTACGCTATACTTTCCAACCG
>JAGOVX010000029.1 GCA_018060465.1 Candidatus Saccharimonadota bacterium
ATGTTACGTTGTGTACCGAGCAAGATGTGACCGTACTAGGAAATATGCCCATATCATCACAAACAGTACAAAATGATATGCGCGTCACCACGTTTCAGCGTACGCCAATCATGAGCAGCTACTTGCTGGCGTGGGTAGTAGGCGAATTACACAAAAAAACTGCCACCACCGCTGGAGGTACCGAAGTAAACGTCTGGGCGACTCCTGCACAACCATCAGAAACACTAGATTTCGCACTTGAAATGGGTGTAAACGTTATTGAATTTTATGACGAATATTTTGGCGTGCCGTATCCACTACCCAAGGCCGACCATGTTGCACTACCGGATTTTAGTAGCGGTGCCATGGAAAACTGGGGGCTGATTACGTACCGTGAAGTTGCATTGCTGGTTGACCCAAAAACCGCCAGTGCTACCCAAAAGCATTTTGTGGCTAGCGTCATCGCACACGAGCTTGCACACCAATGGTTTGGAAACTTGGTCACTATGAAGTGGTGGGATGACTTGTGGCTCAATGAAAGCTTTGCCGATTTTGTCGAGCATATTGCGCTTGATGCGCTCCATCCCGAATGGGAAACCTGGCTCGAGTTTGTATTGTCACGCGGTATAGGCACTCTCCGTCGCGACGCAACCGATGGTGTCCAGTCAGTCCATGTCGACGTGCATCATCCTGATGAAATTAACTCACTATTTGATGGTGCAATCGTGTACGGTAAAGGTGCACGGTTGATGAAGATGCTGCGCAGCTACATTGGCGAAGATGCCTTCCGCGCCGGTCTCAAGACCTATTTCACCGAATTTGCCTACAAAAACACCGAGGGCGCTGACCTATGGAAGCACCTTAGCGCAGCTAGTGACAAAGACGTCGCCACATTTATGGATGCGTGGCTCAGTCAGCCCGGCTACCCGGTGCTTACGGTGTCCGATAGCGGCCTCCGCCAAGAACAATTTTTCATTGGCGAACATCAACCGAGCGACCGCGTATGGCCCATTTTGCTTGGCGCCGAACCCGCCGGTACATTACCAGCCATTATGCACGACAGGGAAATTCCGGCCTTTATTTCGTTTGATCAGCGGTTTAATGTCAACGACAACGCACACTTTATAACGCAGTATCCGGCCGATCATTTGCAAGCACTCCTTGCCAAGGTTGAAACGTTTTCTACTATCGATCGCCTTGGGCTACTAAATACCCATACCTTGCTGGTACGCGGTGGTCGGGCAGCGTCTGCCGATTTAATTGATATTGTGCAGCACTACGCACACGAATCGAACGATGCCGTGTGGGATGTTATGAATATTACTCTGGCCGAACTACGAAAATTTGTTGAACAAGACAAAGATGCCGAAGCAGGATTACGAACATTGACGCGTCAACTTGCCGCCCAACATTATACCCGCCTTGGTTTCGATGAAATCACCGGCGAGCCACTGGTCGATACAAAATTACGCCCAATCATTACTAGTATGATGATATATGGCGAAGATGCAGCCGTTATTGATACCGCACTGCAGCGATGTAACATTACGACGCTCGCCGATATTTCGACCGATATGCGATCGCTTATTATTAGCGCCGCAGTGCGACATTCACAGGATACTACCCTGCCAACCCAGCTGATGGAACTCTACACCACTACCCACTCAGCAGATCTTCGCGAGGCAATTATTGCTGGTATTACTTCTACAAAAAGTGCCACCGTTGCAGCTGATATGCTGAAACATTGCATGGATTCGCAAACTATTCGACCGCAAGATGCTGGGCACTGGTTTGTCTACTTTATTCGCAACCGCCATACACGCCAGGTTGCATGGCAGTGGCTACAGGATAATTGGTCATGGATTGAGCAAACTTTCGGTGGCGATAAAAGCTACGACGAATTTCCACGCTACGCAGCAATGGGCCTCATGACCCACCAGGAGCTTGCCGAATACAAAGAGTTCTTTTTGCCTCTCCGTGAACAACCTGCCTTGCAGCGCAATATCGATGTTGGTATCACCGAAATAGCCGCTCGGCTCGAGCTAATTGATCGCGACGGCGACGACGTACGCACCGCCCTACGAAATCTCTAGCATTGCTTCAATAGCCGGCTCATCACCGGTGGTACTGATGGCCATTAGCCTACGATCGCACGAAAGCTTATTGACGTGCACGTAAAATTCAGCCGCAAACTTCATTTGGTTCAATTTCTTTTTGGTAAGTGCCGCCAGCCCATCACCACGCGTGGCATTTTTCCGGTGCTTCACTTCTACAAAGTACAGCGTAGATTCTTTGCGCGCCACAATATCTATTTCGCAGTATTTTGTTTTCCAGTTGCGTTCAACAATTTCATACCCTAACCGCTGCAAATGATTGCAGGCTTCTGTTTCGCTTTTGTCCCCAACAGTTCTAGTCGTCAGCTTAGAACGGCTCAGGGCATTCTGACTAAGCCCGGTGTTTTTCGGTAAACTTTCCTCGCTTTTCGAGGACTGGTCCTTGGACCCGACTGTAGGGAGTTCCGCAGGCACCGAAGAAGTTGATTTCGAAAAAATTCGACGAATTGGAGGCTGCTTCGGTACTTTAGCAAGCAACTCTGAATAATACGCCGCAATCGGCGCAAAACTTTTCCGATGCAGCTCACACGGCCCTAGCATATCTAGCGCCTTTTTATGCGCCGCAGTCCCGTAGCCCGAATGACTCGAAAAATTATAGCCCGGAAATACCATATCTTGTTCGGCCATATATTTATCCCTGGCAACCTTTGCCACAATACTGGCCGCACCTACACTTGGTACCAGTAGATCTGCCTTTTTCATAGTCGTCACATAGTGCTCAAGGGTCGTGCCCTTTAACATATTCACTGTTCCATCGAGTATAATTTCGTGAAACGGAACCTTTACTTTCCGAAGTGCCCGCAAACAACATTCCTTCAAGGCGGCGCTCATCCCCATCTCATCTATCTCTTGCGCGCTCACCCAGCCTATCCCCACCGCAGCAGCATCGCGCAGAATAATTGCGCTAAGTTCTTCGCGGCGCTTTTTTGATAATTTTTTGCTATCAGTAATGCCTTCTATTTCGCAGCCCAGTACAACCGCTGCCATCACGAGTGGCCCCGCCCACGGGCCACGACCTACTTCATCAACGCCGACGATCACGGGAAGTAGAGTTTAGATTATTAATTATAGAATATGCGATAAAAAGCACCAGCGCCCCCAACGTATTCGCCAAAATATCCCAGTTGGTATCGCTGAGTAAAATTGTGGCGATATGCAGGCGCACCATAAAAAGCTCGGCGAGTTCATTCACACAGCCCAGCGCACTGACAAGTGCAAACAACGAGAATACTTCAATCGACCAATGTGCACGCCATGTGAATGATTTTTTCAGATACAGCCATAGTAGCCCAGTAAAAATACCACCGCCCAGAACATGCGTCATAAAACTCGTGTCTTGGCCATCAATACGCGGTGATGGCAAATACCATGATACGAAAAATGCGACACAGGCAGCATAAAGCAACATTCGATATTTCGCTTCATGCGCACCAACAGATGTCCGCACTATTCTAGGAAGACCTATCGCAATGAGCAGCGGAACACCGCATGAGATTAATATAAATAGCATACAGTAAGTATACACTGCCCCCGGGCATTGTTACCTACCCACGCGTAGCCTACTGATAGCTACGCGCCATATATTTTTCGAAGTTTTTCCTATGCACTACCATGTAGTCGTATCATTTGCGAAACCTCACCACATATTGCAATTCTGGCACCATTTCGCGGTACTTCTCCATAGTAAGAATATCTCGGTATATTCCAAGTAACACTTTCCTTCCGATCGGAAGGAAAGTGTTACTATTTTTCTGATAGATTAGTAGGTTTATGTGATATATCGACGGTGCGTATCATGTGTACTGCACGTACTGTGCGTACTATGTGTACCTTTGATTGAAAATAGTATGTTACACCTGCCACATTAAAAAGAGTTCTTGGCGTAAGAACTCTTTTTATATTGCAGTACTCAACTATGCGTTTGCTTTGTGTGCAGCTTCTACTTCGGCTTGTTTTTTGGCAAGTTCGGCTGCTTCAGCATCTTTTTCTGCTTGTTTTTCAGCTGCAGCTTTTGCAGCCTCATCTTTCAAACGTGCTGCTTCTTCCTCTGCGTGTAGGTCGCGTACGTCGTTTACGGCTTCACGATCAAAGTTGATAGCCGTCAATCGAGCGCTCTTACCAGATCGTTGACGTAGGTAGCTAAGGAAATTACGGCGTACTTTACCACGTCGTACAATTTCAACTTTTTCTACCAGCGGGCTGTGAAGCAAAAAACTTTTTTCAACACCAACACCACTCGCAATTTTTCGTACAGTAATACGGCTGGTGTGCTGTCCTTTGTTGTCGGTACGTATTACAACGCCTTCAAAAACCTGAATACGTTCTTTATTTCCTTCTTTAATTTTTTGATGCACACGTACGGTATCACCACTACGGGCGTCAACAACTGCTGCTTTTTTCTGCGCGTTGTTAACCTTTTGAATCAAAGCAAAACTCATTTTATTTCTCACTTATAGTTTATATTGCTAATCAACTATCAATTGTAGCATATTACTCTGTTATTGACAAGAAGATACCCCAACTATAAGAGTTGGGGCGGTGAAGCTCATGAGACGCAAATCTGCATGAGCCTCACCTAGCAGACGAGGAGACTATTTTGAACGGCACTTATAGTGGGAGGGCACGTTCAGCTCGCGCGCACGTTGTGTCAGAATGCGCAAACTCATCTGATACGCCTAATACTACCCCGAGCGAGTAGTTTTATCAAGCATAACCATGCGTATAGCTGTATACTATATTCATGAACTACGACGAAGCAGCCCTTGCGCTCCACAAGCAATACAAAGGCAAAATTACCACAAGTTTGCGCGACACATCTGAGCTTGATAAAGAAAAACTCAGCGCCTACTACACCCCTGGCGTAGCAGCCGTCTCAAAGGCAATCGCCGACGATGAAAGCTTGCTGCCTACCTATACCTGGACCAACAATTTAGTGGCAGTAATTAGCGACGGATCTGCAGTACTTGGCCTCGGCAACATTGGCCCCAAAGCCAGTATGCCGGTGATGGAAGGCAAGGCGCTACTTTTCAAGCATTTTGCGGGCATTGATAGTGTTCCGATTGTGCTTGATGTACATACACCAGATGAGATTGTGGCAGCGATCAAAGCTATCGCGCCGAGTTTTGGGGCTATCAATCTGGAAGACATTGCCGCACCGCAATGTTTTGAAATCGAAGAACGTCTCAAAGCCGAGCTGGATATCCCAGTATTTCACGATGACCAACATGGTACGGCCGTGGTGGTACTCGCCGGGCTAATTAATGCCATGAAAGTGGTTGGCAGAAACCTGAGTGAAGCGAAAATCGTCACGATTGGCGCTGGTGCTGCCGGTACGGCAATTATGAAGCTCCTGCACAAATACGGTGTTGGTTCAATCGCTGCTATCGATTCCAAAGGAGTTATCACCCCAGATCGCACTGACCTAAATGAAGAAAAAAAGGCACTTCTGCCCTATTTGTCTAATTTCCATGGCCCAGCCCTGGAAGATGCGCTGGAAGGGGCGGATGTGTTTATCGGCGTTTCCAAGCCAGGCTTACTAACAGCCGAAATGGTCGGGAAGATGGCCGAAAATCCAATAGTTTTTGCGCTTTCCAACCCGACACCTGAAATCATGCCCGACGTTGCGCACACTGCTGGGGTTGCCGTACTTGCGACTGGCCGCAGTGATTTTCCGAATCAAGTCAACAACGCCCTCGCCTTCCCAGGCATCTTTCGTGGCGCTCTAGATAATGGCGTGACGAAAATCACCGACGATCATAAAATTGCCGCCGCCGAGGCACTTGCGGGTCTTATTGAGAATCCTACAGCCGAGTTGATTATTCCCAACCCGTTTGATGAACGAGTTGTACCAGCAATTGCACGCACGCTACAAACTCGCTAAATTACCCTATTTACTTCGTCCAACGTAGTTTCACCTCGCAAAGCTGCGAGAACTCCTGCCTGTAGCAGTGTAACCATCCCCTCATTTTTGGCAGCTTTTTCAATGCTTTCAGTGTGCACGTCAACTACATCGCCGCGCAAGAATTTTTGAATTTCTTCATCTACAACCAATTGTTCCATTAGTACTATACGACTCTTGTAGCCAAATGGCGCGCCTTCGCTGGCAACTGGCTTCCACAATTTGAAGGTTTCAAGATTTGGCTTTTCAACACTACTTGGCAAATCTGCCAGTACTTCACGAATCCACTTCTTTGTAGCTTCGTCTGGTTCATATTCTTGCTTTGTTTCGTCATTCAGGCGCCGCACTAATCGCTGCGCGATAACCAGGCGAATGGCTGTTGAAAAAATTGGGTTCTGCCCCACTAGGTCTATCATGCGGCTAAAGGCTGCCGAGCTTGAATTTGCATGAAATGTCGAGAGCACCAAATGCCCCGTTATTGAGGCTTGAATTGCAGTTTTGGCAGTATCTTGGTCGCGAATCTCGCCCACCATAACTATGTCTGGGTCTAGCCGTAGGACACTTCGTAGAGCATCAGCAAAGCTACCACCCTCAGTTGTATCAATTGGAATCTGGGTGATGCCATTAAGCCCATACTCTATCGGATCTTCCAAGGTTAAAATCTTTTTATCAGACGTATTGAGTGCATTTAGCATGCTATACAACGTCGTAGATTTTCCGCTACCAGTCGGACCAACCATCAGCACCATACCACGCGGATGGCTAATAATCTCATCTATCATGGCGCGGTCTTTTGCTGGAATGTCCAGACGATCTAGGTTCAATAGTGATTCGTCGAAATTGAACAAACGTAACACCGCGTCTTGGCCATACATCGTAGGCACTGTTTCAACACGCAAATTTAATACATGAGTTGTACCATCACGCACAATTTCTTTTTGCATGTGGCCAGATTGCGGCATAGTAGCGGCAGTCGAAATATTCGCCCTCGAACCAAGTGCACCCATAATAACCCGATATCTGTCTTTATCTAGATCGGCAACGGGATGCAAGGCACCATCCACACGCATGCGGATTCGTATTTCATCACGCTGGTTTTCAATGTGGATATCGCTTGCACCTAATTTATCTGCCTGATCTAGAAGAAAATCGAAAATTTTATCAGAACTAACAGAATTCAATACTTGGCTTACCTGAGATATCGTATCGCTGTCGCCTACGCTTGCGATTTTTATATCATCGTACACCACTTGTTTTGGCGGATCGTACCGACGCATCATCGCCTGATAGCCACTACCCGACACCATCACAACACGAATAGACCTACCAGATTCGTTATATTCTTGCTCGATTGAGCGTATTAGTGATTGCGGGGTGCTGGTAGTAATACCAAACTGCCACGCAACTTCATCATTGCCCGCAACAAGAGGTATTAGTTTGCCCTGATGCATCGCCTGTACTGATAATACGTCTGTAAGAAGCGGCAAGGTAGCCTCTACTGGTCGCAAGTCGAAATATTGCACACCCAATATAGCAGCTCGCTGCTTTGTGGCATTTTCGTCCGCCTCACGACGTTGCGCTTGAATTCTTTCTTCATCCATTACTTATATTCTAGCAAACTGCTTGTGGTTTTTATAGTGTTAGAATAAGAATACAATGCCACACATAACACTACTACTGCATAATATTCGATCTACCCACAATGTGGGCTCGATATTTCGTACGGCCGAAGGGCTTGGTGTCGAGAAAATTATTTTGAGCGGCTACACGCCATACCCGACATTTCACGGCGATAGCAGACTACCCCATCTTGCAGAAAAGATAACCACGCAAATTCATAAAACAGCATTAGGTGCTGAAAAAATTGTACCTTTTGCATACCACGAAGCTATTTCAGATTGGCTCAAGACAAATCACTTACCTATTGTGGCACTGGAGCAAACCCCTCACAGTATTCCGCTTCGTGATTTCATGGCCCCTGATTCATTCGTGTTGCTGCTCGGCGAGGAAGTGCATGGTATCGAACAGTCGTTGTTAGATATATGTCAAAATAGCATCGAAATTCCTATGGTTGGTAAAAAAGAGTCATTCAATGTGTCGGTTGCAGCCGGAATTGCACTATATTCGCTTACTTTACAGTAACGGCATCCGTACCAAGTGCCGCTTCAAGTTCGGAAATAGCAGCGTTGCTGTCATCAATTCTAAATGGTAGACGAATAGCCGACTTTGATTCAGTACCCAACACCAACACAACATCTGTCTCGCCTGGATATTTTGCGCAAATTTCTTTCAGCGCCATTAACCGTGCATCGTCATTTGGATCTTTGATATGAAGATAGAGTTTCTTGAGCGTCACTTCAACCGGACGGACAGGCTCAAACGCGGATGCAGCTTTTTTTGTCACGACCACCGGGCTCGCCGGACGAGGTTTTGGCTTTTTCATCGCTTTGCCTGTCGACTCGTACTCACTAAGTTCTTTTTCCGTGACGATCATTATCTCGTCTGCGATAAGTTTTACTTCTGACGTAATGTTGCCGTCACGATCTCGCGCGTTTACTTTACCAGATGCCCGCAGTACCACATCCTGCGCCAGCTTGCCGCCCATTTGGCTATACAGATCCGGAAATACTATCAGCTCACTTTCGCCTGTTTTGTCTTCAATACCGACAAACGCCATTTTTGCACCGCTTTTTGTGACAATCGTACGCAAATTTGTAATAATTCCGCCGATGGTAACTTTTTTATTGTCTACATCCGGGCGTAGCATCACTAGCGGTACGGTTTGCTCCTCAAAATACGCGTCATAATTGTCGAGTGGATGTGCGCTAATGTACAGCCCAAGCAACTCACGCTCCCATGTCAGGCGTTCTCGGTCTGTATGCTTCGATGGCGCGGGCTGCATGGTAATCGATGGTTGAATATCGCCAGTCATTAAGTCACCAAATAAGTCTGTTTGGCCACTCAGTGCTTCTTTTTGTAATTTACTTGCAAACCCTTGAATCGTTTCAAGATTAAATAAAATATCAGACCTGTCGCCAAAGCTATCAAAGCCACCTGATTTTATTAATGACTCCCAGGCTTTTTTGTTAAATTTAGACGTACTAACTCGCTTAGCAAAATCATCAATGCTTTTGAATTCACCTTCGTTTCGTGCACGTAAAATTTCTTCTACCGCACCAACGCCAACCCCCTTCACAGCAGCCATCCCGAATCGAATTTGTTTTTTATCTGGCACAACTGCAAATTCAACGAATGATTGATTGACATCAGGTGGCAACACTTCAATCCCCATATGTCGACATTCAGTTATTTCAATAGCTAAACGGTCAATGTCATCTGCATCACTTGTCATCAGGGCTGCCATAAATGCATCTGGAAAATGTGCTTTTAGGTATGCCGTCCAGTATGAAATAAGTCCATAGCAGGCAGCGTGAGATTTGTTGAAACAGTAATTTGCAAACTCCTCTAGCTGATTCCAAAATAGTTCTGCCGTTTTCTTGTCAGAACCACCTACCTTTATGGCACCCTCTACGAATTCTGGTTTGACCTTTTTCATGAGTGCAATATTCTTTTTACCAACAGCCTTTCGCAGCGTGTCCGCCTGTCCACCTGTAAAGCCGCACCATTCCTTGGAAATCTGCATAAATTGTTCTTGGTATACCAAAATTCCATAGGTATTTTCAAGCGAG
The DNA here is from genome assembly GCA_018060465.1 of Candidatus Saccharimonadota bacterium. GTDB lineage: Bacteria > Patescibacteriota > Saccharimonadia > Saccharimonadales > Saccharimonadaceae > UBA1020. Next base: position 9,681 of record JAGOVX010000029.1, read on the forward strand.
TTTTTCATACCATCATGCAAATAGCTAATTGCTTCTTCGCCGTGTTTACGACGGATGAAGCTGTCGATGAACTGCATTGGCCCCGGCCGGTACAGCGCCACCATAGCAATAATGTCATCGAACACGCTCGGTTTGAGTTCTTTTAGGTATCGCTTCATGCCTGCAGATTCAAGCTGAAAAACGCCCGTCGTATCACCCCGCTGAAACAGCTCGTACGTTTTCGGGTCATCCAATGGTATATCGGCCAAGTCTACGTGCGTCGCATACACTTTTTTTATAATACGTAATGCGTTGTTGATAATCGTAAGGTTGCTCAAACCCAAAAAGTCCATTTTTAGCAGGCCAAGTTCTTCGATTGGGTACATTGGATACTGCGTTGCAACTACACCTTTTTGCGCCATCTCTAGTGGCGTGTAATTTACTATTGGATCAGGCGCAATCACTACACCCGCAGCATGCACACCATGTGAACGGATCGTACCTTCCAAACGCATTGCGTACTCAAATACAGTTTTTGCAGTTTGATTTTCTTCGTATTCACGCTTTAAGTCGACATCGTTTTCAACGCTGACTCTTAATGGTATGTGGCGGCCCTGCACAGGAGGAGGAATTAGCTTGGCGATTCGATCACTTTCCGCATATGGAACTTGTAGCACGCGTGCAACATCACGAACTGCTGCACGCGCTGCCATTTTGCCAAATGTAGCTATGTTCGCTACATGGTCATGACCATATTTATCAGCGCAATAGGCAATTACCTCATCACGGCGCGTGTCCTGAATATCAATATCAATGTCTGGCATGGAAATACGATCAGGGTTCAAGAAACGTTCAAATAGTAGATCATACTTTAGTGGATCAAGATCTGTAATATTGAGGGCATATGCAACGATGGAGCCTGCTGCCGAACCTCGGCCAGGCCCAAAAATAATACCCTGGTTTTTACCCCAGTTTATAAAATCTTGTACGATCAAAAAGTAGCCGTTGTAGCCCATTTTTTCTAAAACACCGAGCTCCATATCAAGTCGTTCAACAATTGCCGCATCAAGCATGCTTCGTATTTTTGATGTCGAAAGTGCGGCTGCTTCCTGACGGCTACATTTGCCATAGCGTACTGCCAGTCCTTCATACACCAGTGTATCGAGATAACTTTTTTCAGTTTCTCCTGACGGTACAGGAAATGTTGGAATAAGTATTCCACCCAGTTTTATATCCAGCTCACAACGCTCGGCAATACGCCTAGTATTTTTTACTGCGTCCGGATTTGTGTTACTCCAACGAGATAGTATTTCTGCTGGGTCGGTGACATGGAGTTCAAAATCTTTCAGACTCATCCTACGTTCGTCAGCCAAAAATGCGTTGGTACCAACGCACAAAAGTATTTCGTGGGCTTCTAAGTCTGAATGGTCAAGATAGTGTCCATCACTCGTCACAACACAAGGAATGTCGAGCTCCTTCGATAATTTTTCAATGTAGGTATTTATTTTTGTCTGTACATCCCATACCGTTTTTGATTCCGGATGTCCGTGATCTTGTAACTCTAGATAATACCGATCACCAAAGACTGACTTGTACCACGTTGCAATTCGCCGAGCCTCATCATAATTATCGCTTCGTAAGTTTTCACCTAGTTCGCTACTGGCGCATCCACTCAGCACGATTACACCTTCGTTATATTCCTCCAGCAAGTCGTGATCCATCCTGGGTTTGTAGTACATACCCTCGAGGTTTGCTTTGGTGGAAAGCTGCATCAGGTTTTTATAGCCTTGCTCGTTCATCGCCAGCAGCGTTAGGTGATACCGAGCCTTATCTTTCGACGGATCCCTATCAAAGCGTGAACGTGCCGCAACATACGCCTCTATACCTACAATCGGTTTTATGCCAGCCTTTTTTGCAGCCTTGTAAAACTCAATAACACCGCTCATCGTACCATGGTCGGTAATAGCACAGGCATGCATGCCAAGCTCTTTTACTCTATCAACAAGCTCATCTACTTTTGTTAAGCCATCTAACAAGCTATGGTGTGTATGATTATGCAAATGCACATAATCCGACGGATGTAGTGTAGTCGTAGTACTGGCCTTGGTTCCCATAAACTACTTCTCAGTATAGCTGAAGCACCTTAAAATATCTGTTGTAGAAATATAATCTAGCGGGCTTGCATTGAATTAATAACACGCTGCGTGAAATCACCGATTCCACCCGGCAAGTCAACAAACAGATTGAGCAGTAGTACAAATAG
>JAGOVX010000030.1 GCA_018060465.1 Candidatus Saccharimonadota bacterium
GCTGAGTTGTGAGATTTACTTCTGCCCATTTTTGACCATCGACAGTGATTTTCTCTACCGAATAGGGCGTAGTAGTGAGATCAAGCGCCATACTGGCGTTTGTTCCCTTAGCTAATGCGCTGTACATTTGATCGGCTAACTGTTGGGCATTTTTTATCGTACCAAAGCCATCAACACCTGCCTGAACTGTTTGCAAGAATGTACCATTGGCACTGATTATTTGTTTTTCAGGTGTTGGGTTACGACGCAGTGAGGTACTGAGTGCATCATTCATAAATTTGGTGATAGCAGCCTTGTCGTATGTGACTACCAACTGTTTGTTTGCGGTATCTGCGGTTGTTTTGACCCATTTGGCAATATCCCAAGGATCGGCGTAGTAATAGAGTTTTCCTTTGTAGGTAAAGTCAAGACGCAGGGCTAGTAGCTTGTTTGCCTGCGTTTGTGCAGCACGTGCGTCATCTTCGCTAATAGCGGGCTGACTGCTCGTATATTGCACGACAAGTTTGCTCGGCGAACCTGAGGAGATGCGCTGCAGAGGTCGTAATGCTTCCGAAGCCAGCACCTCGTGGCCTGCCGACGCACTAGTAATCTGGAATGTGTTTGCCGCACGATCATACCGTAACGACGCGTTAGCAAACTTTTTTAAATTTCGTGAAAAAAGTGAATCTAGCTTTACTTGGGCAATCTTTGTAGCAACTGTTGTTGGTATTGTGATTTTTGTAGGCACAATACTTGAGAGTACGGTATGTTTTCGCGCTGCCGCAAGCTCTTTTGTAAACGTGGCCTCATCTACACTAACGCCAAGTGACGAAAGTTTTTCAACATATTGCTCGCCATCATTGGTAGTCAGTGTCACTTGCATTGCAGCGAGCTGCTGTTTGGTTTTGGCTACGATTTGCGCATCAGTTGTATCACGATGATATTCGGAGCCTGCCACAGAAACTACACTTGTGCGCAACGCGTCTGTTGCGATGATCCCTAGTATCGTTGCCGTCACAAAGATACCACTTATCAGGTACAGATAAAAATGGTGTTTTTTGACTGGTAGGGCAGTCATGTGCTGACTCGTTGTTTCTTCCATTTCACTCATTCTCTTGGGCGCAAGTATACCACGTCCTTGCAGTAAAGTTAAGCGAAATGACACACTTGATTACATCAGCGGTTTAAAACTATATTTCAACACTGGCTAGGGCATCAAGATGTGTTTTTACGAAGCTACGTAATTCATCATTGCTGCGTGCACGGTTCCAGGTAGCAAGATCAGGTGATGTCTCGCGATATTGTGTTTGCATTGTAGATAATCCTTTTCGTTTTGTTTATTTTGTTGTCTTGTAATACTATAGTAGCATAAACGTTATAAAATTGCAATAGTTTTTGCTACTATTTTTGCAAAATCTATCTCGGTTATGGTATAAAAGTAATTAGAGGTACTCTATTTCAACATAAAAACACAATACGTATGGAACTTTTATCATCATTGGCCATTGTGGCCGTTGCAGCCCTACTACACGCAAGCTTTCAAATGAGTATTAGCGTACTCACCTTACTGAGTAGCCATACGTTGGGCTCAAAACATTCCCACAAAAAATTATTACGACTTATATTTGCCTTTTTGGGAGGTGTTGGCAGCATGACATTGTTGCTTGTATCATTTGTAGCGACAGTAGCCGGCGCCCTATTCCATGCGTCTATTCCCATGGTTGCCTGGGTGACACTTTGTGGCCTACTGTTTGGGCTAGGTATTTCCGTATGGCTGTTCTACTACAGAAAAGAGCAAGGTACGAGCCTATGGATACCGCGAGATATGGCAAAATACCTGCATGATCGGACGCGCGCAACGCGCAACAGTGGCGAGGCATTCGGCCTCGGGCTCTCAAGTGTAATTGGCGAACTGCTGTTTATTATGGGGCCAGTACTAGTAGGTGCCTTTGCGCTCGTATCGCTCACGCCCAGGTGGCAGCTTGTTGGTATAGCGTTGTATGGTTTTATTTCCCTACTTCCCTTGCTGGCGGTTACCGCGCTGATTGGCAGTGGGCACAAAATCAGTCGTATTCAAGCATGGCGCGAGAACAACAAGCAATTTCTGCAATTTATTGCAGGTACCGGACTGTTTGCACTGGCATTTTATCTCTATGTTGCTCAGGTACTTGCTCCCGCTGTTCAAGCAGCTGCTGGAGGCCTACAGTGAGCCAACTTATCGACATCGTAAAGCGACAAGGACAACGACCGACCGAACGTTTCAGCCGAAATAAGCTTCATGCCAGCATACGCGCCGCCTGTCTAAGCGTACAAAGTCCCGAAGGCGAAGCCGAAACTGCTGCCACTGCCGTATCTGAAGCGGTGGTACTATGGTGCAGTGTACGACCCGAAGTTACCTCAAACGATCTGCGCCGCGTAGCAGCCCATCATTTACACAAATTTCACCCCGATGCAGCATATATGTATAAGCACCACGTTTCGGTGCTATAGGAGCAAATAAGAGCATGGCAAAGACATCTTTCGATTATGACCTAATAGTACTCGGTAGCGGTGCGGCTGGTAGTGCTGCCGCAACCATCGCAGCCCGTAACGGCAAGCGAGTTGCGATTGTAGAAGCAGATACCTTTGGCGGCGATTCACCAAACTGGGGTGATGTACCAACAAAAGCGTTGCTCCATGTCGCACAACTCTACGACGAGGCCCGACATGGGTCGCGATTTGGACTACGGTCGAGTACGTTGAGTTACAACTATCCGTCACTACGAGCCTGGAAGGAACTTGCGGTAAAGCGTACTGGTGCGGGAGGCAACCGTAAATTTTATGAAAATGAGGGCATTGCAACCTACAATAGCGCTGCACATTTTATTAGTCCAAACGAAGTTAGCGTTAATCGACGGCATTTATCGGCCGCGTCGTTTCTCGTAGCAACTGGTTCACGCTGGGTAGCTCCGGACATACAGGGGCTCGCAACAACGTCGTACCTAACTCCGCGGACAATTCTAGAATCAATTCGTCCTCCAAAAAGCCTGTTCATTATTGGCGGTGGCACGACTGGTATTGAAATTGCGCAACTTATGGCCATCTTTGGCACGAAAGTATACATTGCCGAAATCGCCAGCCGACTACTACCAAAGGAAGATGATGAGGTTGGCACCCTTATGGAACGTATCCTGCACGAGACCAAAGGCGTAACCAGCCTCACTCAAACCAAAGTTCTGTCTGTAGAAAAAGATGGGCTAGGTAAAAAAGTGACCTACCTGCGTGGTGGAGTAGAAAAGTCGGTACGTGTTGATGAGATAGTCGTCGCAGCCGGTCGCACACCAAATGTAGACCTTGGGCTAGAAAATGCCCGCGTACGGTATACTGCTCGTGGTATCGAAGTCGATGAGCATCTGCAAACAAGCACAAAGCATATTTATGCAGCAGGGGACGTTTTGGGGCGCAATGCCCAGGCGCATGAAGCATTGCTGGAAAGCCGTGCGGCGGCCCACAATTTGCTGTACAAACAAAAGGTTTCACCAGATTACACAGCCTCACCTCGACTTACTTTTACCTTTCCAGGGATTGCCTCTGTGGGATTGTCGGCCGATGATTGCCTGAAACGTGATCTCAATATAAAAAGTGCATATGTGCCGTTGAACATGGTGGCACGTAGCAATACTAGTGACTTTCGCGATGGATTTGTAAAACTGCTCGCAGATACGCGCGGCACTCTTTTGGGGGCTACTGTAGTTGCGCCGCACGCCGCTGAAATTATTCACGAACTTGGGCTGGCTATTAAATACAATATGACAGCTGCAGAAATCGCTACATTGCCCCATGGATTTCTTAGCTGGTCAGAAGCCGTACGCGTGGCAGCAACGAGGTTAGGGCAGTAGGGAAGTATGGCTCGCCTCTACCCCACTGTTTACTTTCGAGGCAAGCTAGTCCCTGAATCAGAAGCGCAACTTTCAGTGGCGAGCTCGGCCGTGCTATATGGCCTTAGTGTTTATACGGTATTTCATGTTGCAGTAAAGGCTAGCAATTTTTACGCGTTTCGCCTGCCCGATCATTACCAACGTCTGCTTGATTCTTGCAAGATTATCGGCATCGATGCGTTTGACAAAGAATATTCCTACAACGCATTCAAGAAAATTATGGCGAAACTCGTGGCTGCAAATCAGCCAACCGAGAATGTGTTTGTACGTGTAAGTTTGCATGTCGATGAAAAAATTCCTGGTACTCGCTCGCGCGGCCTCACTACTGTACTCAGTGCATTTATGTATGAAGCTGTACCCATAGTGCCCCGTGAAGGTGTGCGTCTAAAAACCAGCGTATGGCGTCGCACTCCTGATTTTTCTATACCCTCGCGTGCAAAGGTCAATGGTGCATATGTAAATTCTGTCTTGGCGCGCCAAGATGCTATCGATAGCGGCTATGACGATTGCATTTTCCTTGATAGCCTGGGACATGTAGCCGAACTTTCTGCTGCAAATATATTTGTTGTCAGAAATGGTGTACTGCTGACGCCTGGCCATAATGCCGATATTTTAGAAGGTATAAACCGTCGTACGGTACTCGAGATTGCGGCATCCCTTGGAGTCGCCACAGACGAACGGTCTATTGATTTAACCGAACTCTACATTGCCGATGAGGTATTTGTAACTGGCACGAGCGCATTTCTCTCCCCTGTCACAACAATCGATAGCCGACCCATTCACCACGGTCCGATTACAAAAATGCTCACTACCGCCTACCAAGATGCCCTGCTAGATCCCCAAAAATCAACATACCTCGAAATGCTATGAAATCGTATTCTTCAGATCAGCGAGTGATGCTACAACCACGGTTGCACCGGCTTCTTGTAATGTTTGACTGTCATCAAATCCGTGCGTAATCCCGATACGCACAGGCACTCCCGCAGCTACAGCTGCCTGCATGTCCACTTTATGATCACCTAGCACGGCAATTTGTGTCGCGGGCAGGCCGAATTTCTCGCACGCAGCAAAAATTGGCTCAGGATCGGGCTTGCGCGCTGCCACATCATCACCTGTTATCGCTACAATATCCTGTAATTTGAAGGTTGTTTCCATCGCGTGAATCAGATCACGGAACATCTCGTAGTCAGTTTTATCTTTTTGTTTGTACAAATCTTTCAAGCCGAGTTCTGGCAGCGCTGCACCAAAATTACATACCAAATGATGTGGCCGACCGCTGGTAAATATACCAAATCGAATTGAATGCGCAGCCAAATACTTCAGCAAATCCTGCAGCCCATCATATGCCCGAACAAGTGTCTGCGCCAGCTCATCTTGGATAGGTCGCATTATGCGGGTCATTTCGTCAAAATCAAGTGTAGCAATGATCTCTGGTTTGTCGATAAATAATAGGCGACTGGTAGCTTCAAGCGTGTCACGGCACATGCCCGCCTACAACTTTTAATAACGCCGCCTGATACGTATCGTAGGAAGGAAGCTCGGCGTCTGTTAGGCCTACAGAAGCATAATGTTGCATCGCCGCAGTGTATTGACCCCTTTGGATAACTTCAACCGTATCAATAAGTGTCCCATCAACATCACATAAAAGTGCCTTAACTTGCATAAACTTAATTATACCAAACTACCCTCCTTTTAAAGAACGCTTTTAAAGAACGGTTCTTTAAAAAATGGGTTTTATGTTCTAATTAGCTAATTCATGTTTAATATCTTCGTACACGTCCCGTATCTCCTTGTAATCTCGAACAAACTCAAGATAGCCCGTAGGTGTGTCGAACATTGCAAGGATATTTTTAGTTTCTAGCCAATCGTATTGCACTTGGCCGGCATAGGCATGAATAGATGAAAATTGGTATGTCTCCCATTTATCTGGATTCAGGTGAATATAGCGCGAAATGTGCATGAAGTAATCGTCTGATGAAATTCTGGATGCCTTGTAGCGTGTTTCAAATAGTGGGCCAGACCTGTCGTATTTTCTATTAAAATAGCTACTGTAGCTTGTCATGACCCCGCGCATCAGCCGTTGCATTGCGCCGGGTTCTATCTGATACAGCAGAAGGTGAAAGTGATTTTGCATTAGACAAAAGCATTGTAGACGAACGGAGTTAAAAAGTTTTACATAAGGGGTGCCTACTTGGTTTTTCATTTCTTTCTGAGATAAGTAGCGTCGCAAAAGTGTTAAAAAATACTCATAATCATCATCGTCAATGTAGATTGGCATTTTGTTCGATCCGCGCGCGTACACGTGGTAATAGCTATCAGGAATATCGATCTTTAAGACATTACGACTTGCCATATTGCTATGTTATAACACAATGTTCTATTTTTAAAGAACCGTTCTTTTAATTGTTTTTTAGTTTGGTGGTGGGTTACATGCCGTATTTTAATTTTAGATAGAATAATAGTACTGCCATGCTAAGTGTAATACTACTCATAATTACTAACGAGTAGCTGGTGATCATGAACCCGTATACTATCCACATTATTTGCCCAGCCAGGCTAGTAATATTCCATCCGAGCGAAATGTCGTTGGTTGATTTTGTTTTCCAAGATTTAATCACCTGCGGCACTAATGCTGCAGCAACTAAGATTCCTGCAATAAATCCGGCGATTTCTGCGTTCATGTGTTTAGTATAGCAGGCCAAGAAAAAAGCTCGTCGAATGACGAACGTTTTTCTTGGTTGCGGGGAGAGGATTTGAACCTCTGACCTCGTGGTTATGAGCCACGCGAGCTGACCAGACTGCTCCACCCCGCGATAATTTGTTGTAGAAAGGTACTCTGGTTTTTTAGCCTTCATAACCAATGGTTATTCGCGATTGATTACGACATGGAGCTGACCAGACTGCTCCACCCCGCGACATGTATAGCGGGCAGTTTTTAGACTACCCTTTATACTAACAGATGTCGGTTATTTGTTCAAGTTGCGGTAGGTGCCACCAAGCAAAAAATTGACCCACTGCTCGAAATTACTTGTTTTTACAGGCGCAACCACTTTCTTATTTGCGTATGCTGCATCTGTTTCTTTTGCGGTATCTGAATTTGCCGGCAATACCAGTACTTTTTCACCTGGAAATACCAAGCCTAGCCTTTCACGCACTGCCAATTCTTTATATTCATCACTCCGATAGTAATTTTGCTGATACCGCAACGCGTCGGCTTCTAGGCCGAGGAGCTGTACTTGGCGTTGTTTATCATCAAGATCTTTCTGTAGCCTATAGTTGCGCTGCATTGCCTGCATGGAACCCCATGTCCAACTGGCCGCAATGAATAGTGCAACTAGTAGCACCGTGTTGTTCATCGTAAAAAAATCGCGCCGTATTCGATACATAATTTTTTGTAGATTTCTGTTTTTCATAGCGTTTCACCTTTATTATACCACTTTGGAACCGACCCCTGTAAATATGAATATTTTGTGCTATACTAACGGAAGCGATAGAACGCGTAAAAAAATTCCCCTGGTGATGGGGGTGTAGCTCAGCGGTCAGAGCAGCGGGCTCATAACCTGTTGGTCGCTGGTTCAATCCCAGCCACCCCCACCAGAATCAAGCAATTGCTACAATCCTTCGATGAAAATCCGTCGAAAATGATAACAATTTGAAACTACACCTTATAACGGATACTTCTCGTCAAACGCCTGAAGAAGCCCCGAAGTATAGATACTACTTTCTTCCCCTAAGTCTTCTGGTATATGTTTGTTTGCCTCATCATCGCCAAAATGAGTACGGTATTTAGCGCAGGCCTCATTATATGTTATTTCCTGATCTACATAGAGTTCTATAATTCTTCGTCGTTTTATACGGTTAGCAAGTTCACGCATATCTGGCCGCGCCTTCTCAAAAGCAGCTACCTCATCTGGACCATCCGGAGGAATAATACCACCACCGCGATGCTCATTTTTTCTGCCTCCGTCGAGAAAATCACGCACATTACTTTTTTTAGGAGGTAGTAAAGGTTTACCTGGTAATTTTCGTGGCTTAGAAGCAAGAGTATTATTGCCTGGCGTAGGATTAGTGTTGCGCGGATCGCAACCAAGCACCTCTATACAAGCACTCGCGTAATCTAAGCGACCGCTTTCTACGATGGCTGCAACTGAGGCTTCTTCTTCAGGAGTTAGTGCAGGCCATGGAAACTGATCGATTTTGTTATAGTTATTGCCAGCCATAATATATATATTACCATAAACAATATGCTAAGTCAACTTATTCCCAACGGAAAACCCTAAAAGCAACGATATAGATGCCTACCAGCCACGCAGCCATGATGCCAAGCTGTGGCAGCAAGCTAGTAAGGTGAGCGCCCTCGGTGATAATGAGACGAATGCCGTCGATCACCGGAGTAAGCGGTAGGAAGCCCGATAGGTTTTGTAGCCATTCTGGCATTAGAAAGCGTGGGAAGAATGTACCAGATAAAAACATCATGGGAAACGTCACAATATTGGAGAGTGGTGCGGCTTGGCGTTCGTTGTGTGCCCAGCCACCAATAGCTAGCCCTATTCCCAGTATCACCACAATGCTAAAGACTAAAAATACAGCGAGCTCAATGGGGTTGCCCGCCATTTTTAGATGAAATACGCTAATTGCCACAAGAAACATAACAGCCAATGACACCAGGCCAATGATGCTCTGCGAAATAGCCATAGAACTAAAATATTGCCAAACTTTTAGTGGCGTAGTGGAAAGTCGACGCAAGATTCCTTGTTTTTTTAACTCTGGGAACACACTGACTGGCCCAAATATACCAATACCAAGTAGCGAAAAGCCTAGGAGTCCAGAAAAAGTGTAGTCAAACTGCGACAATGATTTGTTTTTTAGTTGCTCGCCCTGAACTGTAAACAAATCTTTCACACCTGTTAACTTTTTATTCATGGCTTTGAAGCTGCCTTCAAGTAAACTACTGAGGGTTTGACCGGCCTGTTGATTATTTTGTGTGTAGAATACTTTTGCGCTACCACTGGGAGTGTGCGTGCGTGGGTTTACTTGGCCAAAACCTTTTGGCAACACAATTGCGGCGTCCAACTGAGAACGTGCCATCTTTTCCTTGGCTGCGTCTAGTGTGGTGACTTTTTCATCGATCGCAAAGACTTTTTCGCGGTGTAATGTGCTAGTAAATTCTTTTGCAAAAGAGCTGGATGAATCGTTGATGAGAGCAATACGAAATGAAACATCGCTATTTTTTCCAAATATTCCACCGAATACGAATAGAAAAATGAGTGGAAACAAGATACCGAAGAAAATCGAGAGTCGATCGCGGAAAAAGCGACGTGTATTGATGCGCGCAAACGTGAAAACAGTGTAGAGTGATCTGTTCATGCTAGTCCCGAAGCGCCTTTCCTGTTAGATCTATAAATACATCCTCTAGCGTGGCCTGTTCGATATGACGCTTTTTCTTGAACCCACGTTGAAGCAGCTGTGAAATCAAAGCTTTAGGTGTGTCGAGCGCAACAATACGACCACTGTCCATAATTGCTATACGGTCGCATAGAATTTCCGCTTCGTCCATATAGTGTGTTGTTAAAATAACACTGACACCGCGATCACGAATTTGTTGTATGAGATCCCACAGATTTCGACGCGCCTGTGGATCAAGGCCAGTTGTTGGCTCGTCGAGGAAAAAGACTTTTGGCCCATGGACAAGTGCTGTCGTAATACTAAGACGCTGTTTTTGACCACCCGAAAGTTGCTCTACGTAGCTATTTGCTTTGTCTTCTAGCCCTACATCACGTAGAAAATCATAGGGATCAACCTTTTCGCCGTACGCAGCAGCAAAGAGTTCTATAACTTCGTATAATTTTGTTTTGTCCTGAAAGGCTGGACTTTGTGGCTGAACACCTATGAGTTGCTTTATGGCATTCGGTTGTCGTGCAACATCAATTCCGTTAATTTTGGCGCTGCCCGCATCGATCGGCCGCAGTGTTTCCAACATTTCAAGGGTAGTTGTTTTACCAGCACCATTTGGACCCAGAATGCCAAATATCTCGCCCTTTTTTACTTCAAAACTAATATGATCGACGACGTTCTTGCCGTCATACGTTTTCACAAGATCTTTTGCTACTACCATTGTCATAAGCTCTTATTATAACAGGCAACCTGCCCTGAAAAACAAAAAAGCCCCAGCGGGCTACAAACGGGCCACGCCGGGGTCTTTTTGGCACCTGTTTGTTTGTACCTTTAGCGTATCATCAACTATGTGTATGGTGCAAGTACTGTTTATGTTTTACAACATTTTTTATCGGATATATACAAAACCACCCCTTTTAGCGGGGTGGTTTGTACTGTAAGGTTCTAGTACGAAAACTACTTTTTCTTTGATACAACCAAGAAGCCGTTGCGCTGGTTTTCTTTGACAACGCGGTCTGCTGGTAGGTCGCAAGGAGTACCCTTGTCGTTCTTCTCTACACGCGCAAAGAAATAAATAGTTTGTGGTTTGCCACCTCGTAGGGTTACTTCTGTCTTGTGCAGGTAGTATGTAACACCCTTCGAATTTGTGTGACTGTAATTAGCCATATAGTTTATACCTCCTATTAGTGGTTACATCTGATAGAGTAACGCCTCTTTTAGCCCCTGTCAACACCTAGATGCTTTTATAATGTCGTCGTAGCAGTAGTTTCAGTACAAATAAACCTAGTAGGCGTAGTATGATGACTACTGTTATGAGCCCGCTGAGGAGTACGGAAAAGCCTGCAAAATCGGCCGACCAAATAGGACTCGTAAATTCATGCTTGTACAACGCCACACTGGGCAAGCCAGTGTCAATTTTTGACCTGTTGGCTGACGAAGCACGCTCTGAAAGTTTATCGCCAATACATAACGCCCAGGACGACGAAAATGCCGTGAATGTTTTGGCACATTCACTGAAGGCATAACGACGATCGGCGATTGTTTGGTCATTTGTTGACTTGTCGACAGCATCGGCAATCTTTTTTAATGCGCGTTTATATTCTTCCTCTAGGTAAATTGCGTTGCTATCGGCATTCATATGAACCGATGTATAGCGCTGCAAATCGTATAAACGGTCTCTGGTCAGCTCTACGTCCCCTGCCTTGTCGGCGGCAAGCACTGCTGTACGACGCTCGATCATACCGATATTATTCAGTCGTAGAAACGTTGCCGATAGTAGTACGGAGACAATCAAAAGTAACAACAGCTGCCATGTTTTAATCAGCTGCAATTGCCGAATACTCTTTTTTACCTGTCGTTTATCTGCCACGTTTCAAAGAAAACCCCACCTATATTACTAGTGTTTAGTATACCATGTGGTCTATTTCTTATACAGGCGAAATCGTGGGGTAGCAATGAGAAGCGTCAACAAACCACCCACCACAAACGAGAATTGCAGCGCCGCAGTGTTGTTGTCGAGAATAGCCACTAACACTGCCAGCAGTAGCGCAGCAAGAGCAGCTCCAAGATTTAGAAACACCTCCGACAAAAATAGGTACTCGATACGCCTTCCAGAATAGTCAGCCGTATCAAACATGCCACGTAAAAATGGCATATTATACCCTGTCGTTGACACCTCATTGGCCGTATTGATAGCA
>JAGOVX010000031.1 GCA_018060465.1 Candidatus Saccharimonadota bacterium
CATCTGAGTACTCCAACAGATGATTTAGTAGTTCGTGTAGGGTATGTTCGACTCGATCAAAAGTGAAACGTTAGAACCCTCAGCCTCCTTGTGAGGGCGGGGGTTGTACAAAAGATGGGTCAGGGCGACCACAAATAAAATGACTAGTTAGTACTAGTCATTTTATTTTAGCTTGTACCACGCGTAGGCTACCGTAGAACACCACGAGTTAGCTCGTCTCTAATTTTCATCAAGATTTTTCCCATATTATTTTGCCCTTTACCGTCGGCGTTGCAGCCCCAAAAATCGTTCTCCTCATTTACTTCAATGATCTTTCGAGTACCCGTTGCCTGCAAGGCAATCTTAACCTCTGGGTACTGTTTGACTTTTTCTCTCAGAATGTCGGAAAGTATGTCGACTTTTACGTCGTCCCAATCTGCTCGTCGTTTTGATTTTAATTTTTGACCAAGCTCCCAGGCCATTAGCGGGCTGCCGCAGTTTATTATTTGTTCACGGAGGGTTGTATCGTCAAACTTCTGAGCATGGAAGGCATGTTCAGCCGTCTGGTACACTACCCCTTGATACTTGATAGCATGTGCAGAAAAGTTCGAGAGGCAGAAGCCGGAAGTTTCATAGTAGGGTATTTTTACAGTGTCATCATCGGTCATAAGATGTCTTACTGCCAATATGCAATTAATATTATAGGTAGGAAAAAAGCTGTAAAGTACAAGCTTTGGAGAATGAGGAAATTCCGAGGGCTCCCCTTTTGTACGAAAACAGTGAATATGATCGCCAGCATTGTGACCATCCCTAGGATGCAAAGTGTTTTGTTTAGGCTGTTTATATGTGACGAGAACAAAACTAAGGTCAACGCTGGCACTAAAAGTATCGCCGAAATACCAGCAAGCACTCGATGGTAATTGGTACGACGTCCACCAGTTTCAGGTAGGAGAGTACACGCTAACTGTGCCACACACGACACGACTACAAGCACGCTAAACCAGACTGAAACTTCAAAATTTGGAGCAAACCAGCGTAGAAAAAATAGCACGAGCAAGGGCAACACTAGACTAAACAATCCCACGTAGAAGGCTATCGACCGTGTACTTACTGCTACGTGCTGGCTAAAGGTAAAGTGCCTCCCCCTTGGCCATTTCAAAACTATAAATGACAGTCCTACTGTCAGTATGCTAACGGCCAGCAAGCCGAAGAATTTGTAGTCGCTGTCTGCCCTATAGACGTATTATAGTTTATTACCCAGGAAACTCTATACCTTGAGGTGGTTCTTGTGTTGCCTGATAATTTTTCGGGTATCTGCTACCATGGTACTATGCTACTTTCATCCATTCGGCAACTAGCTATGCGCTTTTTTAAGGTTTCGAGCTATTTGTTGACTGCCTTAGATTGGCTGTGGTGTGTAATGCTCACGTTGCCGTTACTCATGAAGTCTGACTTTATCAAGCTGCTCATACCGGAAAACGCTCCGCCTGTGAAAACAGTTGCTGCTCAATCTTCAATTTCGCCAACGATACTCGTAATTGGGATCATCACAACCATCATTATGGTGTTACTAACACTCGTTCTGATGTGGCGCTTGCCCAAAGCAATCTTGAAAACAGGGGATACTATTAGCCATACAGTTACCGACGTCGTGTTGCCTGTTATTGTGCACCACAAAAAAATGCCTGTAAAAAAACAGCGCGTACTATCTGCAAGGCTGCTCGTGTATGTACGACTTTTGTTACTGATCTTGCCTGTCGCTGGCGTAGCGCTACTGCCAGCATCGGCTAATCTAGAAAAAAACATTGGCATCGCAGCGAGCGCTATCACTGCACTCGTGGGTGTTGTCTGTTTGCTGGCTGAATACGCTATTGCAGCCACATTAAGGAAGCCGAAAATATAAGCATCGCCCCTATCCGGACAATGCGTATATAATCGCGGCTACTATTTTGCGAATTCAATAGCGCGAGTTTCGCGAATCACATTCACCTTGATAGTTCCAGGATATTGCATGGTACTTTCAATTTTGTTGGCAATGTCACGAGCCAGCTTGATACTAGATAGATCGTCTATACGTTCTGGACGTACCATCACCCGGACTTCACGTCCAGCAGAAATAGCGTATGCTTTGTCGATACCATCGAAACTTACTGCGATGTTTTCTAGGTCTTTCATGCGTTCGGCAAAGTTTTCTGCCGAAATATTACGAGCACCCGGACGAGCAGCACTTGCTGCGTCGACAACACGTACTACAAGTGCTTCTGGCGTAGTAGCCTCGATATCATCGTGGTGTGCTTCAATAGCATGCACGATATCTTCGCTCATGCCGTATTTCTTGGCAAGTTCGGCACCAATATGGTGATGCTTACCTTCTATTTTGTGAGTTACAGCTTTGCCAACATCATGAAGCAATGTTGCAATTTTAACTACACGAACGTTTGCTCCCAATTCTTCGGCAATCATCCCTGCAATATGCGCCATCTCGGTGCTATGCATCAGAACATTCTGCCCATACGATGTACGGAATTTTAGTTCACCAAGTAGTCGCAACATCTCTTTTGGAATACCCACCACGCCAACTTCACGGGCCGCGTCTTCACCTGCTCGGTCAACCTCTTTATCAATTTGTTTTTCAGCTTTTGCTACAACTTCTTCGATACGTCCCGGGTGAATACGGCCGTCTTTCATCAGCATCTCGAGCGTCATGCGGGCTACCTGACGGCGCACTGGGTCAAAGCTTGATAGCACTATCATACCAGGGGTATCATCAACCAATATGTCAACGCCAGTTGCACGTTGCAACGCCTGAATATTACGACCTTCCTTGCCAATAATGCGACCTTTCATTTCATCGTCGGTAAGCTTTATTGCGGTAACAGTACGCTCGGCTGTAACCTCACTGCTCATGCGCTCCATGGCAGAAAGCAGCACTGTTTGAGCACGTTCTTCTGCGTCGTGCATGGCATCATTTTGTAGTTTATTCACAAGGCCTATCAAATCATTCTTGATATCTCGTTCGGTCATTTGCATCAACTTATCAGCAGCGTCTTTTTTCTTCAAGCCAGCAATTTTCTCTAGCTTTTCTTGTTGCTTTGTGCGAATTTCACGAATTTCGCTTTTTAGACTCTCTACCTCATCTTCTTGAGCGCGTAGTTTTTCGGCACGCTTGTCGAGTTCGTCCAATTTTCTGTCTAGGCTAATTTCACGATCAGCCAAACGATCTTCAACCTTTTTCAGCTCACGGCGACGCTCTTTCTCGATTTCAACAGCCTCGTCTTTGGCCTTTAGTACAATATCGCTTGCCTTTGTTTTAGCGCTCGCAATTTCTCGCTCGATCTTGTTTTTACCTTGAGTCGTACGCTGCTTGTCATACGCGAATTTTCCGCCTACTCCTAATAACGCTCCGACAAATGCGGCAATAATCTCTATGCCCATACTGGCTTCCTTTCTCTGTTCATCCCCGTGGCGTTTTCATCGTCACGAACCATGGTGGTTTTATCAAAGAATCAACAGAATATTTCAATAATTTAGTAACAAATCAGTCCCAAAAATCAGACTACTCCTATTGTAGCGCCTTTCTCCTACATCAGGCAAGTAGAATTATTTACGTGGCTTTGTAATAGTTGCGTCGCGGCCATATTCTGGCAAAACTATACGGTCGTTTTCGCCGTGCATTAGCCTATCCAGGGCTTTTTGTTGCCAATCTTCGCCCGTTTCACCGACAATCGGTTTTTTCGTGGTATCGGCAATCGTATTCAGTACCGTCATACCAATACGAAGCCCCGTGAAACTACCCGGACCTTTCATGCAACCTATTCCTGTAATGTCATCCCAAGTTTTATTGTGCGATTTCAATTGCTGCTCTAGGTACGACAGTACGTTACTCGCAAGCGTCCTATCGGCCTGCCACTCATCATGCCATGGCTGCTCACCATCTACGATAGTGAGTTTGCATACCGCGGTAGAAGTATCCAGCAACAGTATCATTGAGCCAACCTCTTTAGTACCGACGAACTCTTTTCACCATTTGCGGAGATATCAAGCTGCCTCGTGGTATCATCAATCGGCGTCAGTACAATACGAACATGATCCATGGGCAAAATATCACGAACAATTTCCCCCCACTCTATCACGATGCGTGCCGTTTCATCCGCAACTGCCTCTTGTAGCTCCTCGGCCATAATGCCAGGGTCGCTGAGACGATAAAAATCATAGTGCTTCAAACTGCCACCATCTTTCGTGGTATATAGATTGCTGATCGTGAAGGTTGGACTTTGCACAGTTTCAGCAATACCCATTCCACGGGCAATTCCTTTCGTGAGCGTTGTTTTACCCGCGCCTATGTCGCCGACAAGCTCTATCACTTCACCGCCTGTGAGTATACTGCCTAATTTGACGCCAAACGCGTTTGTCTCTTTATCTGAATGTAGTACGACTTGCATTAACGACAGTATATCATTTGTTATACTAATAGTAATGTCACGACAAAAGCTGAGTGAATATAGGGCAAAGTTGCTACTGGTTCCACACTACGATGGTCGTACGATTCATAGTGCTACACTTGCAGCAGATAGTGCCGCACTCAAAGATGATACGACCTATGTCATAAAAGTAGACCAAGGCATCAAGAAACGCGGTAAACAAGGCTTGCTACGTCTAAATATACCAAAGGAGGCTGCTGCTAATGCCGTTCGTGAACTCGCTGAAAAAGGCTATCAACAGTTTATTGCCGAGCCTATGTTTCACCATGCCGAAAGTGATGAACGGTATGTCAGCTTTGAGCGTACCCGTGATGGTATAAAAATACTGTACTCCGATCATGGTGGTGTAGCTGTCGAAGACAACCCCGATAGCGTACGTGAGTATACCTCTGATACCGTGCCGCTTCCGCCAGATTTTGTGCAGCATATTGTTGAAACGATGAATCAACAGCATTTTTCATTTGTTGAAATCAATCCGTTGATAGTACAAGATGAACACTGTTATCTGCTAGACGCTGCGGTACTCGTAGACAGTGCAGGTATGTACGAATCTTCCTGGACAACCGCAGATATTGTTACGACCGAAACACTGAGTGAGCTTGAACGAGAAATTGCCCAGCTAAACAACAATTCGCCGGCTTCGTTTTCGTTTAAACTTCTTCACCCGAATGGTAGCCTTTGGATGCAGCTTATGGGAGGTGGGGCATGCATCACTATCGCTGATGAGGCAAGCAATCAAAATAAGACCTCGTTTGTAGCTGGCTACGGCGAGTACAGTGGTGGCCCAACCACAGAAGAAATCTATCTGTACACAAAGAGTGTGCTACGGCAGCTACTCGCTTCGTCGGCACCAAAAAAAGCCTTTATTATTGCCGGAGGTGCTGCAAATTTTAGTGATGTGAAGGTCATGTTCAAAGGTGTGATTCAGGCAATGAACGAAAAACTGGACGAACTTTCATCTCAGCAAATAAACGTCTTTATACGCAGGGCTGGGCCAAATGAAATAGAGGGCCTGGCACTAATATCTGAGTTTTTACACGAGCACGGCCTGTACGGTAGTGTGCATGGTTCTGAAACAGTTTTGACTGATGTTATAAATGAAGCGCTGGAGTACGTAGATGCGTAATATTGAAAGTATCCGAAACAACCCCGGAAAAATACTAATTCTCGGCAACTACCGCCCTGGTATTCAGGCAATTTTGGATTTTGATTTTCTGTGTGGCAAAGCTCAACCGTCTGTTGTGGGTATCGTAACGGCCGGCGCGCACTCTCAAAAATACTTTTGGGGAACCGGTGAAGTGCTCCTGCCTTGCTATCCAACCGCTGAAGGTGCTGCAGCCAGTCTTGGTTCGGTCGAATGGATGTTCAATATCAATTCTGGCCGGCGCGCACGTCAAACGACTATTGATTTTTTTGACGCATTTCCCGATGCGTATGGTGGACACATCTTTGCCGAAGACGTACCTGAAAAACACGCCATCGAACTATTCAACACCTACCAAACCTCTGGAAAAACAATCATTGGTACGGCCGGCGTGGGCATACTCGTTCCCGGCGCACTCAAACTAGGAGTAGTGGGCGGTGCAGACTGGCGTCAGCTCGAAAAAAACAACCTGAAACACGCTGGCTCCGTAGCGGTCCTATCAGCATCGGGCGGCATGATAAATGAAATTATTACCATGGTCGCATCTACTCATCATGGCATTAGCTTTGCACTCTGTTTTGGCGGCGATCGTTTTCCGATTACGTCACCAAAGGAGGCATTCCTGGCAGCTGAAGCCGACCCAGCCACAAGCCATATTATCTACTACGGTGAGCTAGGTGGATATGACGAATATGAATTAGCCGAACTCCTGCATGCTGGCAGCATTACAAAACCAGTTATCTGCTACATTTCTGGCGTCATCGGAGAAGCCTTTGATGAACCAGTCCAATTTGGCCATGCCAAGGCGCTCGCTGGCAATGCATCAGAGACCGCCAGTGCCAAACGCGAAGCACTAGCTGTCGCCGGAGCAACTGTCGCGCACTCTATGACAGATTTTAAACACTTAATTAGCGAAATTCCATCTAGCGAGCAAAAGGAGCAACCCATGGATTTATCAGATCGAACACCAACCCTCTTTACCTCAACGATATCTGGCGAAAGCTCCCATGGGTACGAATTTGTAGGCACCCCGCTGCAATCATGGGCAAAAGATGGTGATATCGCAATGCAAATTACCACTGCCCTCCTTGGGAAACGGCCAAAATCTACCATCACGCGAGATTTCATACAAACTGTGTTTCTTGTATCTGTTGATCACGGACCTCAAGTCTCGGGTGCACTCACTACCATTATTACTGCGCGAGCAGGCAAAGGCTTGGTGGACTCACTCGCTGCTGGCTTGCTGACAATTGGTCCACGTTTCGGTGGGGCTGTATCAGATGCTGCACGAGAATGGTTCCAAGGGGTTACAGAAGGAAAAAATCCGGCAGATCATGTTGAAAGCTATGCAAAGGTAAAGAAATACATAGGTGGTATTGGTCATAAAAAGTACCGCGTCGGTTTACCAGATCCTCGCACTGCCCTGCTAGCTGAGTTTGCCGACAAGCTCTCTAGTCATCGCTACTACGACTATGCCAAAGCTATCGAGGCCGTTACCACTGCCAAAAAAGGCTCGCTAATATTGAACGTTGATGGCACAATAGCCGCCTTGATGTTGGATATTCTAGAGACTGAGGAAAACCTCGACCAAAAAGAGTTGGATGACCATATCGCGGCTGATTTTTTCAACGCGCTGTTTGTTATACCTCGCTCGGTTGGTTTTATTGCCCATTACCTCGATCAAAAGAGGCTCGACGAAGGTCTTTTCCGCTTGCCAGATGACGACATACTACTGAGCTAAAATGCTAGCGAATTCTCTGTTGACGCGCTATACTATAGCGTAAGCAGTATGCGAATTTCTGATGTCACAGTAGAGAGATTACTGCAAAAGGGTGGGAAAACATCGCCTGAGCAGATTGCCGAGCTAAAAGAAGCTGCGGCTCATTCAAGGCGGCCACTTCAAGAAATCGTTATTCAAAAGGAAATTACTACAGAGAAAAGCCTTGCAAAGCTTTTTGCAGATTACTCTGGGATTCCTTTCATCGAGATTGATCCAAAGGAAATCAGCGATGAAATTCTCAATAAAATACCCGAACGTATCGCCACTCAGTATCTCGCGGTATTATTTAACATCGATGAAGCCGGGCTCATGCATCTCGCGATGGATGACCCTGATGATGTTCAGGCCGTTGATTTCATACGAAAACAAATTGGTGAAAATGTAAAAATTTATTTTGCACTACGCGATAATATCCTCGCCTGTCTCGCAAATTACCGTGGCGACATGAGCGCGCAGCTCAATGAAATGATCGACGTACAGCGCGAAGATGACGGCAGCGACCAAGTTGTGTCAGATGCCGATATTGCCGAAGATTCGCCGGTTGCTCAAACGGTCAACCTGTTACTCGAATATGCCATTCGTTCAAGCGCAAGTGATATTCACATTGAACCACGCGAGGAATACGTGCAAATACGATACCGCGTAGATGGCGTGTTGAAGGAAGTGAACCGACTACCTCGTAATGTGCTTGGAGCATTGATAAGTCGTATAAAAATCTTGTCGAATTTAAAGATTGACGAACATCGCGTACCACAAGATGGACGATTCAAGATCAAAGTGTCAGGACATCAATACGCGCTGCGTGTCAGCACGTTACCAATAGCCGACGGTGAAAAGGTAGTAATGCGTATCCTGGATGAAAGTGACCAAGCTATTTCGCTGGAAGAACTCGGCTACTGGGGCCACTCACTCGAGGTGCTTCATGATGCTATGACCGAGCCAAATGGCATCGTGCTTATTACCGGCCCAACAGGAAGCGGAAAATCAACCAGTCTATTTAGCGTATTAACCGGCCTTAACAAGCCAGATGTCAATATCTCTACCGTTGAGGATCCAGTTGAGTACAAGATTCGTGGGGTGAATCAAACCCAGACAAATCCAAAGGCAGGCATGACCTTTGCCAATGGACTTCGTGCGCTACTCCGTCAAGACCCAAATATTATTATGGTGGGAGAAATTCGTGATGCCGAAACTGCCGACCTAGCTGTGCAAGCAGCTCTTACTGGTCACCTTGTGTTCTCTACCCTTCACACCAACGATGCTGCCACAAGTTTGCCTCGACTGCTGGATATGGGCATTGAACCCTTCTTGATTGCAAGCACTGTGCGAGCGGTTATTGGCCAACGTCTTGTTCGAAAACTTTGCATGACATGCCGTCAAACCTTTACTCCATCTGCAAAGGAATTAGAGTCTGTACAAAATACATTTTCCTTAACTGCCGACGTACTCCCCGTGCTAGCAGCACTTGAGTCCCAAGCAAAACAGCAGGGAGTAGGCGGTGACTCGGAAACAAGCATAAAAAATAATGCAATTACTACCCTGTGGCGGGGAGATCCAAAAGGCTGTGATGAATGCAATCAAACAGGCTATCGTGGTCGTGTTGGTATTTATGAAGCCTTGCACAACTCTCTGCGCGTACAGCAGCTCGTGGTATCGAATGGCACAAGTGAACAAATACGAGCCCAAGCCATTACTGAAGGTATGGTTACGATGCACATAGATGGGCTCATAAAGGCCATGAGAGGGGTAACGAGCATTGAAGAGATTATGCGCGTTACGAAAGAATAGAACGTATGGCACAATTTAGTTTTACTGCGACAGATTCACAAGGCAAGACCACCAAAGGCAATCTAGAGGCTGCCACTAGAGATGACGCGATAAAAGCACTCACCCGACAAGGCTTACGACCGATATCAATCAGCGAACCTGCCCCGGTGCAAGATAGCAAAACATTCAAACTTTTCGGACCCAAGAAAGTAAAGAGCGATCACTTGGTAGTATTTACCCGTGAATTAAGTAGCATGACAAATGCTGGTGTTCCCCTGCTGCGAGCCTTGTCATCACTGGAACAACACAGCGAAAGCCCTATGTTAAAACATGTTCTGGGTAGCGTCATCAAAGACGTTGAGGGAGGTGCCAGCCTGGCAGCTAGCCTTGGCAAATTCCCCGACTCGTTTGGTGATGTGTATATAAACATGGTGAAAGCCGGTGAAACAGCGGGTATCCTGGATGAGATCCTAAATCGCGTTGCCTTGCAGCAAGAAAAAAATGCCAGCATCCGTAAAAAAGTAAAAAGCGCCATGATGTACCCCATGGTATTGATATCTATCACTATTTTGGCGTTTTTTGGACTCATGATTTTCGTAATTCCGCAAATTGGCAAAATTGTAAAAGACCTCGGTGGACCAGATGCAGAACTGCCACTCCTGACGCAGATAATGCTCGGTATCAGTACCTTTATGACAACGTATTGGTATATCGTGCTAGGAGGTTTGGGCCTCGGTATTTATGGAATTCTATACTACATCAAAACGCCCAAGGGTAAATATGCCTTTCATAGCTTGTTGCTACGAATACCCGTGGTAAAAAATATTGTTACTAAAGTCGCGATTGCTCGTTTTGCCCGCACCTTCTCGGCGCTGATCGGTGCCGGCGTGGCAGTGCTGGAAGCACTCGATGTAACAGCACATGCGGTTGGCAATAGCGTGTACGAGAAAGCCATCCTCGACGCAGCCGAAAAAGTAAAAAACGGCGCGACATTATCTTCTATTGTTGAGGCAAATACCCTTTTCCCTGCCATTGTTCCACAAATGCTATCTGTCGGTGAGGAAACTGGACAAACCGATGTGGTACTTGTGAAGGTTGCTGATTTCTATGAAGAAGAAGTAGACACCGCGATTGACGGACTCAGCTCAATCATTGAGCCAGTCATGATCGTACTCATGGGTGGTATGGTTGGACTAATCGCTGCAAGTGTCATGATGCCTATCGCCAATCTTTCCCAGAATATTAAGGGGTAGTACTGGTAGTAATTCGGTACCCTCTGCTGTATACTAAGGATAAGCAGTAAATGTGGGCACAAATCAGAGGTGGCAAGATTATTTTATACAGATAAACCCGTCATAGGACTTGATATCAGTCAAACTGGTATGAAGATCATGTCGGTTGATGCCAAAAAACGGCTAGTGACAGGCTACGGCTCAATCGATCTTGACCCCGCAAAAGTACAAGAATCATTCAAAAGCGGCACCGACTACATTGCAAGCAATATCAATGCCCTGTTAACAAAAAATGTGATAGGCTCACTAAAGAGTGACCGAGTGGCCTTGGGTCTACCGGCAGCCCGCACATTTACCCGAACGTTTTCCCTGTCGGCCAATTCTGAAGACAAACTACATAGCGCCGTAGAGCTTGAGGTCGAACAGTATATTCCTATCCCTATGAGCTCGCTGTACGTTGACTACGAAATTATCGAGAGAACCAAAGACCAAATCACCGTACTCATGACGGCAATTCCGCGCCCAATCGTTGACGCGTGTATGCACGCTGCCGAAGCAGCCGGGCTACAAGTTGTACTGGTTGAACCAAGCATAAACTCGGTTGCCAGGCTGATTAAGATCACCGAGGAAGGCCACCTGCCAACCGTCATTGTTGACATCGGCCCAGCCGGTACCGACATTGCTATTTTGGATGGTTCAATCCGCGTGGTGGGGAGTCTAAGTGTTGGAGGCAATACCTTCA
>JAGOVX010000004.1 GCA_018060465.1 Candidatus Saccharimonadota bacterium
CAGTTAGCCGATCAAGTGTACAGCGCATTAGCTAAGGGAACAAACGCCAGTATGGCGCTTGATCTCACTACTACGCCCTATTCGGTAGAGAAAATCACTGTCGATGGTCAAAAATGGGCAGAAGTAAATCTCACAACTCAGCGTGCCATGTTGCATGTTGGTGACAAAACGGTTGCTTCATTCCTTATCTCATCTGGTATTTCAATTTATGCCACAAGAACAGGCACGTTTAGTGTTTGGTACAAAACCCCCACGCAAACCATGACAGGCGGAAGCAAGGCGACGGGCGATTACTACAGTTTGCCAGACGTAAGGTGGGATACGTATTTTGATGGAGGCAATGCCTTCCATACTGCATATTGGCACAATAATTTCGGGACTCCAATGAGCCATGGATGCATCAATATGCGCGAAGCAGACGCAAAAGTTGTGTACGACTTTGCTCCACTGGGCACAAAAGTAGTAGTTCACTACTAAAAAACTTCAGCCCATACGGACTGAAGTTTTAATAAAATGCACGTGGTAGCACCGACAAGGCTTGAACTTGTGACCTCAGGCTTATGAGTCCTGCGCTCTAACCAGCTGAGCTACGGTGCCCCGGAAATGAGACAAACCTACGGTTTTTCTCATCGCGCCGCGCACTGGCAAAGCCAGCTGCTCGGGCTGCTCTTTTCCCTTAGCGACAAGCTATAGGGATGCTCGAGTTATTGTAGCAAAAAAACAGAGAGAATTCTAGGGTATACTAGAGACATGAAGATTATTTTAGCGAGTCAATCGCCTCGTCGACGTGAATTGCTGGCACTCATGGGTGTAGATTTTGACGTGATTACTAGCAATTTTGATGAGAAGCTTGATGATTCACGTGATGCTAGCGTGGTTGCAAAGGAACTCGCCTTAGGAAAGGCCATGATTGTGGCTGAAGCTAATCCAGATGCCTATGTAATCGGGGCAGACACAATAGTGACGGTAAACGGCAGGCAACTAGAAAAACCTACGTCGGAAGAAAATGCGCACGAGCTATTAAAAGCATTATCGGACACAGTTAATTATGTGACGACTGGACTTGTTGTGCTATGCATACGTGACAATGTTCGTTTGATGGACGCAGATACCGCCGCCGTCTATTTTGGTCCGTATGATGCGCAAGCTGTTAAAGACTATATAGCCACAGGTGATCCAATGGATAAGGCAGGGGCATACAGTATTCAAAAGCTGTACGGCACAATGATCACGCGGATCGAAGGGAGCTGCGACGGTATAATGGGCCTGCCAACTGCAAAGCTCGCTTCCCTTTTATCTCAGTGCGGCATTGCAGCAACTGCGGTAGAAATTAGTCCTGAAAACGTGACAGATATCGTATAGAAGGCTTATAATAAGAGGATATCCTCGCGATACACACTATCCACCAGCTGGTGGAAAAGCGTCCCTCCGGGAGATTCATCATTGTCTTCGGATACTCGCTAGAAACGGGCAAGTAGACGGGCAATATAGTTCTAAAACGTTTCTCTATATCAGAACTCACGAAGTACGAGAACTTAGCTCGAGCTTTAGGGGGAGGAGCGAATCTTTGGATTCACTCCAAAATGAAGTGGAGGGGTTGGCCCCTCCTGGAGAAATTATGAATGATGAAACTTTGTTGAACGAACGAGTTGATGCAGTAGCGACGTTCGGTACGGGTTTGAACCCGTGTACGCCAGTGCGATTTCGCCGGTCAAATGGACGGATGGTGGAGGTGACAGAAATTGGCCTGCGCCATCCGACCGAGCAAGGCAGGCGGATGGTTCATATTTTTGACGTGACAGATGGCGGGGCAGACTATCGGTTGGAATTTGATAGTGAGCGCCTGACGTGGCATCTAACCATGGAGGGCGATCATGCAGTATAGTGACTATTCTTTTGGGGCCACAAAGAACGGGGGGCTCATAATATGAAACATCATCTCAACACTTCCCTACCTCTCGTTATGCACGTCGATCTCAACAGCTGCTTCGCTACGGTAGAGCAGCAAGCTCGGCCGATGCTGCGAGGCAAGCCAGTGGCAATTATGAATCGTCGTACCGAACACACCATGATCGTTACGTGCAGCTACGAGGCCAAGGCGATGGGCGTAAAGCTGGGTATGCGATTTCGCGATGCCAAAAAGCTGTGTCCAGATTTGATCGGCCTAGAAAGTGATCCGCCAAAATATCGGTTTGTCTACCATAAACTGATGGGCATTATGAATGACTATTCGGCACATGTACGCATGAAAAGTATTGATGAGGGAGTGATAGATTTTTCTGAAGCTCCAGCTGGTCTACGTAAGGGCCAGACTCTTGAGCAGATTGGTTACGAGATAAAACAGCGGCTAAAAGACGAAGTGGGGTGTGCCATGCGCTGTAATGTAGGCATTGGTACGAATCGATTTTTAGCTAAAACCGCCGCGGGTTTGCACAAGCCAGATGGACTAGATGTTCTAACGTCGCACAATCTACGAGAAGTATTTTCAACGCTTGAATTAACAGACCTAACGGGCATAGCTGGCCGT
The DNA here is from genome assembly GCA_018060465.1 of Candidatus Saccharimonadota bacterium. Taxonomy (GTDB): domain Bacteria; phylum Patescibacteriota; class Saccharimonadia; order Saccharimonadales; family Saccharimonadaceae; genus UBA1020. The sequence continues at coordinate 2,528 of JAGOVX010000004.1, forward strand.
ATGGAGCATCGCCTCAATGCGGTTGGTATTTACACTCCCCTGCAGTTTTTAGACGCCGATCCAGTCACGCTCGAAAAAATGGTATATAAAAGTGTTTGTGGGGTAGAGTGGCATCAGCGCTTGAGGGGTTGGGAAGTCGACAAGCGTGATTTTCCAATGCGTACGGCTGGCCGACAGTACGTACTAGAAAGGATTAATTTAAACTACCAGCAAGTAATGCAGCGCCTTCATAATTTATGCGAAAGCGTCGGCTATAAAGTTCGTTCGCAAGGCTTGCAAGCACGTGGCGTTTCGGTCCATGCTCGCAGTCGTTCAACTGGGTACTGGCAGGCACGACATATGGCTAGTATGCCATTCTTTTCCGACCAAGCCATTTTCTCGATTGCTGCACAACTATTTTCCAATGCTCCTAGTGACATGAAGGAAATAGGTGTGACGTGTTACGAACTTAGCGAAGCAGGTGATGTGCAATTAAGGTTATTTGGTGATGAGCTAGCGCGAGAACAAAAAATCGTCGGTGCAATCGATGATATAAATAAACGCTACGGTGAACGCACTGTTCACAGCGCTAGCACACTGGGTACCGGTATGTATGTAAAACAGAAGATACCGTTTGGCAGCACGCGGTATTTATAGACAAATCTATAGAAAAACAGTATAGTATTCTAATTATGAAATTCCCAACAGAACAGTCGGGTGTTCAGCCTATTATTGACTATCTGGGTCATCACCCAATGCGCCCAAAAGAGGAAATTGCACGTGCACTAGCAGAGTTAGGGTTCAAGATCCCCTACATATTTGATGATTTTGATTCTGCCGTACGATCGGGTGAAAAATTTATAGCACGTAGCGAGGGCCCAGATGAGCTTTTTCACTCTGGTTTAAAAGTTAGTATCACTAATGACGGGAATCATGAGCATCATGCGAGAACGGCTGCGTTGGCAGCGGCAGTGGCAGATCCCAGTAGGTCTTACCATACACTAACTGCTGATGGTAACCCAATGCGAGATTTAGTACGTAGATCAGACGGGTGGGCCAGGATTATTAAGAATGTAACTGGCGTAGACTACGATCGGGATGAATTGGCGAGAGCTCACGGCTTTTCATACTGGAAAGTGGCCGATGGTAATGTAATGTATATTATTGCTGATAGCGGACGCGAAGGACGATACTATATAGGTGGCTCAAAGAGTAATCCTTTTTTTGCAGAAATAGAGGACGGTACCATAAAGAACAGTTGGGAGTTTAGTCGAGATGTCACATTACCTGATGCAAGGAAGATGACTGAATTTTATGAAGCAGTTGTTCAAGCTGGTCCATTCGACTCTGAAAATGCGGCGTTTCTTGAGTGTGTTGATCCGGGTCCCACTAAAGAAATCGCCTTCTTGCAGTATTTGCCAACACATAAAAGAACTCTACGAAAAGAGAAAATTGATGTGCCCCAAAACGGAATTACCTGGGTAAGAGGTGCGACGACGGTTGATCAACCAGCCATAGCGTTTACAGATGGTGATCATCTGTTGTCGGATATCAAAAACGGAAGGACAGTGATCCCGATCGCTGGGAAAAACTTTCTCGCCAGTGAGCCCGTCTCTGGTGAGTTTATTTTACCAAGGGCTGCAGGAATGGTTATTGGCCACTATGACGGTGAAATACTAAAACGCTACGGTGGAGCATCTATTAATCACGGATCGAGGGGCACGATGTTCAAGCCGAAGGTAACGATAGGTCTGTCTAGCGCAGCCCTTGATTTTTATCACGAAGTAGAAGAATACAATAAACCTCGACGGACGTTGATGAAAGTCGATTCAGATGGCGAGCGTGCTCAGGTGTTGGTGAAGCGTGGAAAAAAAGTTGTTTCGCTGCACGACACAGCGAGCGTATAATAGAACTATGAATAAAACAGTAGTTTTGTTGTTTGCAACGGTGTTTGGGCTTGCAGGTGCATATATACCATCACTTTTTGGTGACCATGATATGTTTGGCGGATGGAGCATCCTAGGAAGTACTATAGGCGGCTTGTTCGGCATTTGGCTGGCTTTTTGGCTCGCAAAACGATTTGAGTGGTAATGAAATATGTTGTAGCTGTTTCTGGCGGGGTGGACTCGGTGGTACTGCTCGATATGTTGGTGCGCGAAGGTGCGCATGAGTTGATAGTGGCGCATTTTGATCATGGCATTCGGCCTGAAAGCGATGCCGATGCACGGTTTGTACATGCACTCGCTAAAAAGTATGATCTAGCATTTGAAACAAAACGTGAGGAGTTGGGTGCACGTGCGAGTGAAGATCGTGCCCGCGAGCGCCGCTACGCATTTTTAAATAGTATTGCCAAAACACACTCCGCAACTCTCGTAACGGCACATCATAAAGATGACATGCTGGAATCAATTGCTATCAACGTAACGCGCGGTACAGGCTGGCGAGGCTTGGCGGTTTTTGCAAATCCTGCAATTGTTCGCCCGCTGTTGGATATGCCTAAATCCGAGCTATATCGCTATGCAGTGCGCCATGGGCTTGAATGGGTTGAAGATGAAACAAACGCTGAGACAATCTACCTACGAAATCGTTTACGCAGATTGCTACATACGCACATGGCGCAACGAGCAAAAAATGATATGTATACGCTGTGGCAGCAGCAAATTAATCTACGACAAGAAATTGATGCTGAATGTCAGAAGGTCCTCGTGGGGGCGGGCAAATCTCGTTACTTTTTTACACACATTGATGAAGGGGCGGCGCTGGAATTACTGCGCGGCATGTTGGTAGAAAACAATGCCAGTCTGACACGTCCTCAGCGCAAAAGATTACTGCATGCAATTAAAACAATGTCGGCCGGAACTACATTTGAAGCAGGCTCTGGCGTACATGTAACATTTTCCAAGCAAGAATTCATTGTCAATGTTGGCTAAAAACTGCTATTATTTATAGTAGTAGAATACAACACGAGACTTGTAATAGAACGGAGGAATTTTATTTATGGCTACAGCGAAAAAGCCGCAAAAGGGCGGTATTGGTAACACTATTCGACTAACACTCTTTTGGACACTACTTGTAGTAACAGTGCTAGGAGTTGTTGCAATCCTCTCGCCACACGATAAATTAAAAGATGTCAGCCTTAGTAGTGTCATTAGCCGAGCAAACAAGGGCCAGGTACGCAAGCTTGAAGTTGAAGGCGACAATGTAAAAGTTACCGTAAAGGGCGAGGATAGTCCTACTGAAAAAGCTATCAAAGACAGTAGCGGTACATTGTACGACCAAGGCCTAAATAAAGATTCAAAAGCTGAAATTACCTACGTACAGCCATCTGGTACAGGTGATGCGTTATGGACATTGGCGGGCATTATATTGCCAGTTTTGGCTATCGGCGCGTTATTTATGTTTATGATGCGTCAGGCACAAGGCCAAAATAATCAAGCACTCGGGTTCGGTAAAAGCAAGGCAAAGCTATACGGCCTCGACAAAGAGCGTGTTACATTTGTCGATATTGCAGGCAATGATTCTGCCAAGCAAGACCTTGAGGAAGTGGTTGACTTCCTGAAACACCCAAAGAAGTACCAGCAGCTAGGCGCTAAAATACCAAAAGGTGTGCTACTGGTAGGCAATCCAGGTACAGGTAAAACTATGCTCGCCCGGGCAGTGGCGGGTGAAGCCAATGTGCCTTTCTTTAGTATTTCTGGTTCAGAATTTGTAGAAATGTTTGTAGGTGTTGGTGCCAGTCGTGTACGTGACTTATTTGCAAAGGCAAAGAAAAACGCGCCAGCAATCATTTTTATCGATGAGATTGATGCAGTCGGTCGTCGCCGCGGTAGCGGCATGGGCGGTGGACACGACGAGCGCGAGCAAACACTCAATCAAATACTGGTAGAAATGGACGGCTTTGAAACTGGTACGAACGTAATAGTATTGGCGGCAACCAACCGCGCTGACGTGCTTGATCCAGCATTATTGCGTCCTGGACGTTTTGACCGTCGTACCAATATTATGTTGCCGGAACGACGTGACCGTGAGGCAATCTTGAAAGTACATTTCAAGAACAAACCAACCGAAGCCAATGTAGACCTAGACAAACTCGCTGCCAAAACAGCCGGTAGTAGCGGTGCTGATTTAGCCAACATTGCCAACGAAGCGGCGATTATTGCAGCTCGTCGCAATGCCAAAAAAATTACCAATCATGATCTTACGGAAGCGTTTGAAAAAGTTGCGATAGGCCCAGAGCGAAAAGCCAAAGTAATGAATGATCGAGAGAAAGAACTAACCGCCTATCACGAGGCTGGACACGCCATTGTTGGTCATGTGCTGCCAGATTCAGACCCTGTTCATAAGGTTACTATTATTCCGCGCGGTGGTACGGGTGGAGTCACGTGGTTCTTGCCACCTGAAGATAAAAGCTATACAAATGTCTTTGAGTTCAAAGACATCTTGGCACGTGCCATGGGCGGTCGTATCGCCGAAAAAATAAAATACGGTGAAGACGGTATTACGACAGGTGCCGGAAGTGACCTTCGGAAGGCTACGGAAATCGCACGAGATATGGTGATCGAGCAAGGCATGGGCAAGAAGCTACGAGACCAAGTTTTCCATGAAGATAGCGGCGGCATGGTATTCGATAAAATTACTCATGAGCGTCCGTACAGCGATGATACAGCCCGACAAATTGATAGTGAGGTAGAGCAACTTATCAAAGAGGCTGCCATGCGTGCAGAATCAGTGATTCGAGCCAACATGCCAAGCCTAGAAAAACTTGCCAAAACATTGTTGACTGAAGAAACGATCGAAGAAGACGTTGTGCTGCAACTATTGCACGATACTAAACTACCAAAAGAGGCTATGCTTCACGCATAGAAGCGACGACATGAGTCGAGTTCTCAGCGTTGTCGCAAAGGCAAACCAAAAATTGACGATACAGCTTGCTGCTATTTTGTTGGCAAGCTCGTCTCTTTTGGGAATGCTTTTTGGTTTTATGCGCGAACGTACGCTCAATAGTTTGTATATGCCAAATCCACAAACTGGATTTCCAGGATATCCGGTTGGCCTAGATGCATACACCACTGCGTTTACCATTCCAGATTTCATGTTTTTTGTGCTTGTATCCGGAGCGTTAAGTGTGACATTCATTCCGGTATTTAACCAACGACTGGCAGGTGGCAATAAAAAATCGGCCTGGGAATTATCGACAAGTATGATCAATTTCATGGCACTTATGACGTTGATCGCCAGCATACTTATCATTATTTTTGCCGAGCCATTGGCTCGTTTGCTTGCTCCGGGATATTCAGAAACAGGCATGGCACTGACGGTCAGCATGATGCGTGTTATTGCGATTAACCCATTCTTGTTTGCAATTGCCACGGTGGTATCGAGCATGCAACAGGCGGTTGGTAGATTTACATTTTACGCCTTGGCTCCAACCATCTACAACCTAGGTATTATTATTGGCGCGGTATTTTTCACTAATGGCATCACAATTTTTGGCGTTAAAATATTTGACGGCGGTATTATGGGCATAGCACTTGGTGTGGTACTGGGTTCTATTATGCAACTACTCGTTAGCTGTATCGGGCTATTTGGACTCGGCTTTGATTATCGATTTAAAATTTACTGGAAAAATAAAGGCTTTCGCCAGGTTCTAAGACTTTTGCCTGCCCGTTCGATCGACCAAGGCATGGACTATGCGGTGGGCATGGTAGAAAACAACCTAGCTTCGCACATGGCAACAGGCACAGTGCGTGCGTTCAATCAGGCTACAATTTTGCACATGGCACCAATCAATTTGATTGGAGTCGCTATATCTACGGCTGCATTTCCAAAACTAACTGAACGGCTTAGTGAAGGTCGCGAAGATTTGTTCAAGCTAGAATTGCAAAAAATTCTTCGTGTCATTATATGGCTTGCGCTGCCAGTATCAATGATTACGTTTTTCACGCGTGGGTATGTAGTGAACTTTATAAAACCAGGAGGTAATTCACTTATTGCGGGACTTCTGGGTATTCTGGTTATTGTCATATTGGCTCGTTCTGTTTACTTTATCGCGGCACGTAGTTTTTATGCCAGACAAGATACAAAAACGCCAATGTATATATCGATTTTCTCAATTGGACTCAATGTTGTCTTGGCGATATGGTTTACGCAGAGTTTGGGCATGGGCGCCTACGGACTTGCCTTGGCGCAATCAGTTATGGCGATCGTAGAAGTGATCATCTTGTTTTACGTGATGAATCGTCGATTGAACGGCCTGCTAAATGCATCGTTTTGGCACGCGGTTGGTCGAATGGCTAGTGCAACCGGTATCACATCAGTTGCCAGTTATATGCTAGTCAGTTTTTTGCCACTTCAGGCTGGTGACCGAAGTAGTTTCTACATAACGTTTCCAAAGTTTGCCTTTATTGCTGGCATGAGTTTTATGGTGTATCTAGCCATTAGCAGGCTATTTCGTCTGCAGGAAGCCGTACCAGTAATTGCTGCAATGAAAAAGTACGGACGCAAGATGATTCGCGTAGTCCATTGAAAACTGCTATAATCACCTCTGATATATGAATCAAGATCACATTCGAAATTTTTGCATTATTGCCCATATCGATCATGGCAAGTCTACGCTTGCTGATCGTATGCTGGAACTGACGGGCACAGTACAAAAGCGGGATATGAAAAGCCAGCTGCTTGATAGCATGGAGCTCGAGCGCGAAAAAGGTATTACTATCAAGCTAGCACCAGTACGCATGCAGTATAAAGGCTACGACTTAAACCTTATCGATACACCTGGTCATGTTGATTTTAGCTACGAAGTGTCGCGCAGCTTGCAGGCATGCGAGGGAGCAGTATTGGTAGTTGATGCGAGTCAGGGTATTCAGGCGCAAACACTTGCAAATGTGTACCTAGCCCTCGCAGCCGACCTAACGATCATTCCAGTTCTAAATAAAGTTGATCTACCGGCGGCTGATGTGCCACGCGTAAGTGCAGAAGTAATCAATCTGCTAGGATGCAGCGACGACGATATTTTGAAAATAAGTGCCAAAACAGGCGAGGGTGTGCCAGACGTTTTAGATGCTGTTATAGAAAAAATAATTCCGCCCATGGGAAAAAGTGACACTACCACGCGGTCATTGATATTTGATAGCTACTACGATGATTATCGTGGAGTAATTCTGTATACTCGCACGGTAGATGGCTCTATAAAAAAGGGCGATACCATAGAAATGCTGGCAACCAGTGCGCACGGGTTGGCGCTGGAAGTTGGTGCGCTGAGTCCGACTATGAAGCCTGAGGCAGAAATAGGTACAGGTGAAATTGGGTATATTGTCACGAACTTAAAGACAACACGTGATGCCAAAGTGGGCGATACAGTAACTGTCAGGCGCGCGCATGCCACCGAGCCGCTACCGGGCTATAAAAATGTTAAGCCGTTTGTCTATGCGGGGTTCTTTCCAGTTTCGAATGAAGATTATAACGAGCTCAAGGATGCAATCGAAAAATTAAGCCTGAGCGATAGTGCCTTACAGTTCGAGCCAGAGAATTCACCAGTGCTTGGGTTTGGTGTTCGTATTGGATTTCTCGGTCTTTTACATATGGAAATTATTCGTGAACGTTTGGAGCGCGAATACAATTTGGAATTAGTTGTTACAAATCCTAGTACCGATTATCAAGTAACACTCAACACTGGTGAGGAAATAGATATAAAGTCAGCTTCCGACCTGCCCGATGTTACAAAAATAGCCGAGATCCGTGAGCCATGGATCGACGGCGAGATAGTTGTACCATCAGACTACATTGGTGCAGTCATTCAACTTGTTGTTTCCAAGCGTGGTCGCCAAAAAAATCTTAGTTATATAGACGAGCGTGCGCTTATTAGCTTTGAGGCGCCCCTCGCAAATTTGCTGACAGACTTTTACGATCAACTAAAAAGTGTGACGAGTGGGTACGGCAGTTTTAACTACGAGCTAACTGGCTATCAAGCCGAAGACTTAGTGCGCGTTGACTTTTATGTAGGCGGGGAAATGGTTGATGCACTTTCAATTATGACCCACCGATCAGAATCGCAGAGTCTTGGGCGTGACATTGTAAAAAAATTAAAAGACGTAGTGCCACGTCAAAGTTTTCAAGTTAGTTTACAGGCGGGCATTAATGGCAGGTTTATTGCTCGTGAAGATATTTCAGCCTATCGAAAAGACGTGACCGGCTATTTGTACGGTGGTGATGTTTCGCGCAAGAAGAAACTACTCGCCAAGCAAGCAAAAGGCAAGAAACGTATGAAGCGCTTTGGTAAAGTTGATATTCCGTCTGAAGCGTTTACTGTAATGTTAAAAAGAGATTAGCATGAAAAACGCCGTAGCAAATTACATAGAAAAATTGCAACAGCTTTTTTCTACAGCGAACATGCGCGCTATTATACTCATGCTTTTTGGCGTTCAAGCAGTTGCCTTAGTTTTTAGTATGCCGTTTACAACACCGCCTGACGAGCAAAATAATATTAGTTTCATACAATACTATTCCACGCATTCCGTGGGCCCTATATTTGATCATCAAACACCGACGTATTATTTGGGTGATAAAACACGCGAGGTGGATTATCTGTATCATTACAGTATGAGTTTGCTAAAACGCGTGTTGCCGTTTTCAGACACGGTGGAACTCTATATTATGCGTATGCTAACTGTACTGACGGCGCTACTGGCATTTATTGCATTCGCAGCACTTTGGCGTCATCTTGGAGTAAAAGACGGTGCTATTAACACTGGCTTGCTGGTGCTTACTAATTTACCGATGGTTCTGATGTTGAGTGCCGCAATCAACAACGATGCAATGGTGTGGTTGTTGGTCGGTGTGAGTGGAGTGCTGGTAGTTCGGCTTTTAAAAAATGTGCGACGTATAGATATGCTGCTACTTGCAAATGTGGTGGTAATTGGAGGGCTCATAAAACGTACGTTCTTGCCGCTTGCGGCACTAGGTGGATTTTTCTTGCTGTACCTACTGGTGCGGCATTGGCGCAGTCTTGTAGGTCAATTGAGAAAATATAATACCGCTGTGGTCGCACTTCTACTTGTGTTCCTCGTTGGAGCTGGCTTGTTTACGGAGCGTATAGGGGGCAATATTAGCCACTACGGAACCATTCAGCCATCATGTGAAATGGTTCAGGGTGAAGTACCATGTAAGGTTTTTTGGGCGAGCGTCCGGCGAGACGTTCTTTTAAAACAGCCATCTGGCGAACAAAAAAACCTGATTGAATTTAGCCATGCGTGGCTGCAAGAAAGCGTTACGAATGTATTCGATGTGCAAACTCAGTTTTGGCGCCATGAGGTGATGCCGCCAAAATGGGTTACGCCTTTTATGCTAACGATACTCTTTGTTGGTTTGGGCTACGGTGTATGGCGCGAGACGCGTAGTACGAATGCAGATAAAAAGATGGCTCGCTGGAGGCTGGCAGCGATAGCAGTAGGGGTGTATGTATTTATATACCAACTCATAACAAACTATATAATTTTTCAAAATTACAAAGTATTTGGCCTCGCGTTGAATGGGCGTTACATTTTGCCAGGAGCGATTTTGCTCACGGGATTGTGCTGCTACTACTGGGGGAATTTGTTATCAAAAAAACTCGCATTTGTTTTAGCTAGTACCGTAGTAGTTCTTACGATTGCATGTACGGGTATTACAATGATGATTAGAAATCCGCAGCTATTTGGTTTGTAGAACTATCCTCTGTTACACTGGTAGTATGAAAAGCCACTCCTCAAAACCAACACTATCTCCTGAAATTATGCAGCTCATCACAAACTACCGGCCAAACAAAGACGGGGTAACAATGCTGGCAGAAACAAAAGTCGTACTGCTGGTGGGTATCACGGGTGCCGGTAAGAATACTATTTTAAGTGAAATGCTAAAAACCAATCAGTTTCACGATATGGTGACAAGCGTGACGCGCGAACCACGTATGAACAATGGGGTGATGGAGAAAGATGGTATCGACTATTACTTTCTGAGTGAAGATCAAGCGGTCGCAAAGCTCAAAAATGGTGAATATGTTGAAGTAAGCCCAGTGCACAATCGTATTTATGGTGTGACTGTTGATGAAATTCGAACAGCAAATACGGCAAAAAAAATTGCGATTGCTGATATTACGGTACTTGGTGTTGAAAAGTACAAAGCACTATCGCACAATGTGATTGCTATTTTTGTGTTACCGCCAAGCTTTGAGGAATGGCAAACACGTATGCGAAATCGTTTCGATACCGAGGAAGATTTCATGGCTGATTGGCCTATTCGTCGAAAAAGCGCCATTATGGAGTTGCAAAAAGCACTTCAGGCGCCGTACTATCATTTTGTCATCAACGACCAGCTGGACCATGCAGTAGATGCCTGTATGAAAATTGTCAGCAATGATGACCGCTTCCATCGCAAGGACGACGAAAAGCGACTCATGGCGCGAGATTTGCTCGAAGACATCTTGGCCAATTCTTAGCACTCGCGTTGAAAGAGTGCCAACTTTATGCTACTATACAACTATGACAGAGCGACAAATCGCAATTCTTTCCGCAATTATTGAACAGTATGCTGAAGTTGCTTCGCCCGTAGGTAGCGTAACACTTGCAAGACTGTTTCACGTGTCGAGCGCAACAATTCGGAGTGAAATGGCCAAGCTGGAGGAGCTAGATTTTATTGCACAGCCGCACACAAGCGCGGGCCGTATTCCTACCGACAAGGGCTATCGTTTTTATGTGAATCTACTGACACAGCAACAGGAAAATGAAACAGAAGATCGAAGTACTCGTGCAATCGAAGCGCGAGTTTCAAGCTATACCGACCGTGCCGACCGTGCTATTCGCAGTGCGGTTGATAGCTTGGTTGATTTGACGCAAAATCTAGGCCTCGCAACGATTGGTGACGAGTTGTACCTTAGCGGCATGGGCAATCTTTTTTCTCAGCCAGAATTTATGACAGGCAATCACGCTCAGTCAGTCGCGCGTTTGCTAGATAATTTGGAACCATGGTTACGCGAGGCAGCTCCAAACCAGCCATTGAATGTGTTTATTGGGAGCGAAAATCCTATCGGGAAAAGCAGCGGTGCTACGCTTATTATTAGTCGATTCCGTTCGCCGTTTTCAGACAGCAGCTATATTGGTGTGCTAGGCCCAACGCGACAAAGTTATGGACGAGTAATGCGCCTGGTGCGACAAACTGGTGCTATGCTAGAAGAAGTATTGTAAAGATAAAAGTAGAGATTACGGATGATAGAATGACAAAGAAAAAGGATGAACAATTAGCGCAAATGATGGCCGACTTGCAGCGCGTGCAAGCGGATTTTGAGAATTACCGAAAGCGTGTCGAGCAGGAAAAGATATTTGCACGAGACAGCGCTCAGGCCAATACCATTTTAAAACTTTTACCAACGATTGACTCCATAGAGCGTGCAACTCGCTACATGCCGCCAGAACTGGCCGATAACCCATGGGCACAGGGTATCGCACGACTAGAAAAAAGCCTAGAAAAATCGCTAGAAGCACTCAGTGTACATCGTATTGATGCAAAGCCTGGCACGATATTTAATCCAGAATTACACGAAGCAATTCAGCTTGATGAAGATGCCGAGGGTGAGCACGAAGTAATTGCCGAAGAACTGCAAGCAGGCTATACATTGAACGGCGTGCCTATGCGTCATGCCATGGTGAAGGTGACGCGTCAGAATAATGCCTAGCAACGATATTCAGGTGGTGAATGGCATTCTTGCACAAAATACTACCGTGTTGTTTGCAAAACGGGCGCTGACAAAACACACTGCACCAGGCGGATATCATTTACCAGGAGGGCATGTTGAACCTGGTGAAAAACCCGAAGCAGCCATAGTGCGCGAATTTATGGAAGAATTTGGGCTGGATGTTGCAGTCGACTCAAAGTTTGCCACGTTTTCGTATCGGGCTGACGACACCCCAGTTTTGGGCGCAACGTTTATTCTCTCCGCCAAAAGTCGTATAGCCGATATGGTGATTGACCCAAAAGAGACAGAAAGTATCGTGTGGGTCGATAGGTCGGTTTTGCAGCGTACGTTGTCGTATGGAGATCACGACTATGCAGTGCTAAAAAAGTATTTTGCCACGATATCACAATAGTCACAGAGGTACATATCGCAATTAGCACTCTTGACACGAGAGTGCTAATTTGTATACAATAGAGGTAGCGTTTGGCACTGTACTGCGAGGAGTGCTAAACTTTTACCAGACGAATAGGAACATTTCTAAAAATAGGAGGACATACAACAATGGGTAAAATAATAGGAATTGACTTAGGTACAACCAACTCGGCCGTTGCCTACATGGTAGCGGGCAAGCCTGAGGTTATTACCAATGCCGAAGGTAACCGTACTACACCTAGCGTGGTGGCAGTAACAAAAAAAGGCGAGCGCCTTGTGGGCCAGGTAGCTCAGCGACAGCGTGTAACCAACGCTAAAGACACAATTTATGGCGTAAAGCGTTTGATAGGTCGGAAGTGGGATGACAAAGACATCCAAAAAGATCACGATATCATGCCATTTGAAATCGTAAAGCATAAAAACGGTGTGGCTGTAAAAATGGGTGATAAAGAGTACACTCCAGAAGAAGTCTCGGCCATGATCCTTTCTAAGCTAAAAGCCGATGCCGAAAAGCACTTGGGTGAACCGGTGACAGAAGCAGTCATTACTGTTCCTGCCTATTTTGATGATTCACAGCGCCAGGCTACCAAAGACGCCGGTAAAATTGCTGGACTTGAAGTAAAGCGTATCATCAACGAGCCAACCGCTGCAGCCCTAGCCTATGGTCTCGACAAAGGCAAAGAGGAAAAAATTGTGGTATTCGACCTTGGTGGTGGTACCTTCGACGTTTCCGTGCTGGAACTTGGCGATGGCGTGTTTGAAGTAAAAAGTACCAATGGCGATACACATCTTGGTGGTGAAGACTTTGATAACCGCATCGTAGATCATTTTATTGATGTATTTAAAAACGAACAGGGTATAGATCTAAAGAAAGACAACGCGGCCTTGCAACGCCTAAAGGACGAAGCAGAGAAAGCTAAAAAAGAACTTTCTAGCACTACTCAAGTAGACATTAATCTACCGTTTATCACGGCTGATGCCGATGGCCCAAAACACTTCGAGTACACACTGACTCGTGCGAAGTTAGAGGAACTAGTTGGTGAGCTAATTGAAAAAACAGCTGGCCCAGTTGAAAAAGCGTTAAAGGATGCAGGCTTAAAAGCTAGTGATATCAACGAAGTCGTACTTGTGGGCGGTATGACCCGTATGCCAGCGGTGGTTGAAAAAGTAAAAAGCATTTTCAAAAAAGATCCAATGCAAGGCGTCAACCCAGATGAAGTTGTTGCAATTGGTGCAGCGATTCAGGGCGGCGTGTTAGCTGGTGATGTAAAGGATGTGCTACTGCTCGATGTAACTCCATTAAGCTTGGGCATTGAAACTATGGGTAGTGTAACGACAAAACTAATCGACCGCAACACAACAATTCCTACCAGCAAGTCGGAAACATTTAGTACGGCTGCCGATAACCAACCTCAAGTCGAGATTCATGTTTTGCAGGGCGAGCGTGAGTTTGCGACAGACAATAAATCCTTAGGCAAGTTTGTGCTTGATGGGATTGCGCCAGCACCACGTGGTGTGCCACAAATTGAAGTGACGTTCAATCTCGACGCCAACGGCATCTTGAATGTCACGGCGAAAGATAAAGGCACTGGTAAAGAGCAATCGATTACTATTCAGAACTCTGGCAATATGAGCAAAGATGACATTGAAAAAGCGCAAAAAGAAGCTGAAACGCACGCTGATGAAGACAAGAAAAAGCGTGAAGCTGTCGATGCAAAGAATATGCTCGAGAATACTATTTACCAGGCAAAGAAAATGCCCGATGAATACAAAGACAAGATTTCTGATGAAGACAAGAAAGTTATTGAAGACGCAGTGAAAGCAGCTGAAGAAAAGAAAAATTCTGACGATAAGGAAGAACTGGAAGCGGCCATGAAAGCCTTGAACGATGCCATCATGCCAATTGGTGCCAAAATGTACGAGCAAGCTGCAAAAGAAGAAGCTCCCGCAGAAGGTGGCGATGAAACGTCAGACAAAGACGAACCGGTAGAAGGCGAAATCGTCGACGAAAAAAAGTAGTAGCATAAAGCTTCGCATACTTCGCAGGCAGATTCGAGTACTTCGTACTATACAACCAGAGTTGTAGTATAATACGGCATACAATGGAAGTACTGGTCTTGGCTGCTGAAGTGTGCGTACTGGTTGGCTTGTCGGCTGTCTTTTCTGGGCTGAATGTTGCCCTCATGTCACTCGACATTCGTGACCTAAAACGCAAGGCAAGACTTGGCGACAAGGCGGCAGCTCGGGTGTTGCCATATCGAAAAAATTCGCACCTTAGTCTCGCGAGTATTTTATTTGCAAATATTGCAGTAGTTTCAGCTACTTCACTGGTACTGGAGCCTCATTTTCACGGCTTACTCGCGGGGTTGATCAGCACCATCCTGATTGTTATTTTTGGTGAAGCCTTGCCGCAGGCATACTTTGTGCGTTTTGCCTTAAAATTCTGCGCAACATTAGCACCATTGTTGCGTGTAACAATAGGACTCACCTATATTATTTCCAAGCCATTGCAACTTTTTCTCGATTACGTAATTTCTGAAAATCCACATCATCTACATTCCCGCGATGAATTGGGCCTCTTGATTAGCGAGCACCTGAGCACTCGTAGCGAGCTTGACGAAGATGAAGTAGAGATAATCAAGGCAACCCTACAATTGAGCGAAAAACACGTTGGGCTTATTATGCAACCCATTAGCGACGTATACTACCTTACGAACACTGCGATTTTGGATGCTTCAACGGTTGATACGATTAAGGAAAAAGGCTATAGCCGAGTACCGGTTTTTAATGCTGAACTGACGATTTGCTACGGCGTGCTACTGATGAAAGACATGGTTGACGTTGACTTCGATGAATCACCACGTGCCATTACTGAGTTCAAGCTTCATAAAACACGGTTGATTGGCAGCCGAACTGCGCTGGATACTATGCTGAGAAAGTTTTTTACACTCAAAACGCATTTGGTCGCAATTGAAAAAGACGATCACATCGTTGGTATTGTAACGGTAGAAGATTTGATAGAAGAAATCATTGGTCATGAAATTGCCGATGAAACAGATCATGTACTCGACAGAGAATAGCGGCTACAGATCTAGGTAAAGTGCGCACCAGACCATGCCTGGGTCACCTTTATAGATAGGCGCATTGTACCAGCTACCATCGGCAGCGAGCATTTCGGGCCATGTACCATGTCGTTCAATCATACGGGCAAAGCTCGCTTTTTGATGTTCGTATTCACTGCGTCCATAATGTCGTAGCACGTATAGATAAAATACCCCATGCCAACTCCATATCGAATGACTTTGATAGTCGGGCATAAATGGCGCAGTCATCCACCAGTGGTAGGTAAACGCATCGGCTTGATCGGTATACACCAGAGGGTAGGGCTTGTTTAGACCTTGATCGTGGATATAATCGAGCGTTTTATCCGCCATTTTTTTATCATCTACAATGCCCATAAAAAATGGAAACAGCGCACATTCGGCGCTAAAGGCATTCGTTTTTCGATCGGCATTAAAGTATTTACCATTCCAATAGTTTTGTAGCAGGTCATCGCGATACTGACTAGTTGTAAATGGAAAGCCATCGAGCTGCAATTTTTCAGCACAGCGCGCAAGTCGTGCCACAAATGTCACTGCATACGCACTGCGATCGTACACCACGGCATCGCGCATTTCAGCAACCTTCATTTGCTTCAATGAACCGTCGGAATTAAGAAAGGTTTTTGCGTAGCGTCGCAACATTTTTTCTAAAAACGTTCGCTCACTTTCATTCAAGGGATAATGACTAACCACCAGACAGTGAAGTAGCCATGGCATTGTATCGATTGCTTTTGCAGGTGCGTCAAAACAATTCCCTGCCGTATCAATGCAAGTTGTTACGGCTCCAGCTTTTCGGTAGTGCCGCAGAGCCCAGCGCAGGGTATGATGAATTTTTTCTTTGTGTCCTTGGTTGAAAAGTGGTTTGCAGGCTGTTCCAAAATCTCGCATCCAAAAAAAGTTGAAATGGCCAAGACTCGTTCGGTAAAAATCTCCTTGCCATAGCTTATCAACGATTTGACGACAAATGGCTGCGGCATCACCATCAAAGCGTTGTACTTTTCCAAAATACCGATTTATTAGTTGGCGCGCTTCGGCATGAAGTGTACCAGCTATGCTACCCACAACGCGAAAGATTTTTTCCATCTGCGCTTAGTATAGCGCGTTACGACAGACTCGCCAACTGCCTTAGCACTCTTGCATTTGGAGTGCTAATTTTTTATACTAGTAACAGATATGACAAAACGAGATTACTATGAAGTTTTAGGCGTTGAAAAAGGCGCCAGCGATGATGAAATAAAAAAGGCATTTCGGAAGTTGGCGGTAAAACATCATCCAGACAAGGACGGTGGGGATGAAACCAAGTTCAAGGAAATTAATGAAGCCTATGAAGTACTAAAAGACAAGCAAAAGAAGCAGCGCTATGATCAGTTTGGTCATGCCGGCGTAGGAGGTGCTTCGGGCGGTGGGTATGGCGGAGGAAACCCATTTGAAGGCTTTAATGGACAGAATGTTCACTTTGATTTTGGCGACGGAGGACTAGGTGATATCTTTGGGCAATTCTTTGGTGGCGGTCAGTCGGCACAAGGCCCACGGCGAGGTAGGGATGTTGAAACACAAATTACCCTTAGTTTTGAAGATGCAGTATTTGGTATCGAGCGTGATGTCGAACTGAGTATGGAAGATGAATGCAGCCACTGCAAGGGCAGTACCGTTGAACCAGGCCATAGCCTAAAGACCTGTCAAACCTGCAAAGGTGCTGGCCAACAAATGCGAATTATGAATACGATGTTTGGGGCTATCCAACAAGCGGTCACCTGCGAGACGTGTCATGGTCGCGGTAAAATACCTGAAAAAGTTTGTAGCATATGTCAGGGCAAAGGTACTGAGCGCCGCAAGCAAACAATCACTATGAAAATACCTGCCGGTATCGACGATGGTGCAACAATTCGGCTGAAAGAACGCGGCGAGGCGATGGCTCAAGGTCCAAAGGGCGATTTATACGTACATATCCGCGTAAAAGCACACAAAAAATTCACCCGTGAGGGCGACTTGGTACTGAGTGACGAGCATATTAGCATGGTGGACGCAGCGCTCGGTTGCGAAATCGATGTTCAAACAGTCGACGGCGTTATGACTATGAAAGTGCCAGCAGGGACGCAAAGCGGCACCGATTTTAAACTTTCTGGCCACGGCGTGCCTCATCTACGCAGTGACCGCCGCGGTGCACATATTGTGAGTGTTGTTGTGGACACACCGACGAAATTATCGCGTAAGCAAAAAGAGTTGCTAGCAAATTTTAAAAATAGTAAAACCATTTTCGGTTTGTAATGCGCCCTCTCGTGTTAGTTACGGCATTACCGACTTCGCAAGGAGTGATTGAGCTTGTGTCGGAAGCAGCGCGGCTTGATATTACCATGGAGGTGTATCATCCGCGACAACTTGCTGGCTGTATTGATATGAAAAGCATACCAATCGTCCGGGTTGGACCCGAAACATATGATAGTGTCTATGCCGCGCTCGCAACAACTACGGGTAATGTGCATGAGACGATATTTAACATATGTCGTGCATTTGATAAGATCGCTTCAACTTCCATAATAACGTCCAATCATATATCTATGCCCGATACGCACATTGTGGAATCACTTGAAGAATTTGAACGCATATGCGATGAGCATGATTTTCCGCTTGTGGTAAAGGAACCTCGATCAAATCAAGGTGTCGGCGTGCGGTGCATTTCATCTAGGGATGAATGTGGTGGTATTGAGTTTCCCTGCATAGTGCAGGAATACATCGAATGCGGTGGATCAGATACTCGAGTTTTCGTAGTCGGTGATCGAGTTGTTGGGGCAATACGTCGGAGCAGTACGACGTCGGATTTTCGATCGAATCTTGGGCTAGGTGGACATGCGACTCGTGTTGATCCGAGCGATAACATAGCAGAGCTTGCAGTACGTACAACACAATTACACGGTCTACATTTTGCGGGCGTTGACATAATATCCACAGAATCACGAGACTATGTTTTGGAAATCAATTCGTCACCAGGTTTCAAGATTGACAAGATAGCTGGCGGGGGCATAGTCAGTGAATTGCTAAGGTATTTTCAAGGGATAAACAATTCGTTATACTAAGCAGGCAACTGAGATTCTATAACTATGATAAGTATATATGACGTAGACGATGTGTTCCTTGGCGGTAACATGCGTATGATGGCTCAGATTATGAAGCAGCGAGGCTGGAGGGTTGAAGTACCCTATCCGGGCTCGTATAATATGCTAATAACACGAGAAGATGGTTCGACGATATCGTCTTTTGGCGCATGTCCGCCTACAACGAGCTATGCAGCAGGCTATATTACAGACGATAAATATGCAACGTATCGATACCTGCAGTCAATAGGGGTGAACCAACTTGAAACTATTCGTATTCACGAGTTGACCGATGATGCACGTGAATTTGCCGCTCGACACAACAAATTTGTAGTAAAGCCTGTCGACGGGAGTCATGGACAGGGCGTTTATGTGAATGTAACTACAAACAATATTGAGGAAGTAATAAAAAAGAGCGCTACGTTTAGTTCGAGTGGGACAGTATTGCTACAAGAGCAGTTTCAGCATGTTCCTTCAAAAGATATTCGCGTTACTGTACTCAACGGTAGTGTGATTGGTGCCCTTGAGCGCATTCCTGCCAGCGTGACTGGTGATGGAGAGCACACAGTTACAGAGCTTATTAAAATAGAAAATGCAACAATCAGGGGCGTACCGTATGTCGATAAACTTGCGCGCATAGATACCGATAGTGCATGCCAATACCTTGGCGAAAAAATGAATCAGGTTCCGAAAAAAATGGAACATTTTCAAGTGGTGGGCATAGGCAACTACGGTGCCGGTGGCGCACTCAAAGACGTAACAGATACTATGCCAGCATGGATGTACGAACAGGCGCTTGCTGTGTCGAAACAGCTCGGCATCGTATCAGCAGGGATTGACTATATGGTTGCGCCAACGACAGATAAATACACGCATGACAATATTTCAGACGTGGCACTAATCGAAATTAATAAAAACCCTGCGCTCTTTATGCATGATATAGTTGACGGCTCTGATCGAGTTATCAGAAAGTATATAGACTATCTAGAGACACTGGATGCGTAGCATTAGTATTGCTTTTTCTTAATATTCATGTTAAAATTATATAAATGTTCACAATAGTAAAAACTATATGGTCGTAACGGAAAGACTATAGAAAGGAAATAGTATCACATGAGTTCATACCATGAGGCGACTAGTAGAGACGTGGTTCTATTTGTTAACGGTGTTCGTCAAGGTACATATGAAGCCCTGGATAAATACAACCAAAGATACGGTAAAAAGCTGAGTATCGTGGTTTTTATCGACAAAAAGCGTCAGAAGAAAATTCGCGAGTTAAATAAACAGTCCGCCTCAAAGAAGGTGGTTGTAGAAGCTATACCTTTCGATTCGCCGCTTGCTATTCGGATGGCTTTAAAGAAGTACGGTGACCGGCTATTAGCAATTACATGCCAGTATGAAAACGCAATACCGTATTTTGAGAAAATCGTACCCCACGTTCCTTATCTAGATACGCCTACACAGAGCTCACTGGATTGGTCCACTGATAAGATAATGATGAGAAAGATGCTTCAATCATACGATAAAACTCTTACTCCAAAATTTACAGTTGTTAAAGACATGTCCGAGGATGCAATTTCCAAGATTGAAAAAAAAGTCGGTTATCCGTTGGTTATCAAACCATCTGGATTGGCGCAGAGCTTGCTTGTATCTGTTGCGTATGATAAGAATGACTTAGTGCAAAATCTAACGAAGACGTTAAAGGCTATCGAAAAAACGTATAAGAGCAGAATGGGCAGGGGTAGCCCAAGAATTTTGGTAGAGCAATTAATGGACGGCGGGATGTATTCGATTGACGTTTACGTTAACGGACGAGGAAATACCTATACGACTCCTCCGGTACATGTAAAGACTGGACGAGCGGTTGGTTTTGATGACTTTTTTGGATATCAGCGATTGACGCCCACAAGACTACTGAAGACTCATATAGATGATGCTAATCAGGCAGCTATAAAAGCGGTAAAAGCACTTGGCTTGCGTTCGACAACTGCTCATGTTGAACTAATTCGTACTAATGATCGATCGTGGAAAATTATCGAATTAGCACCAAGGATGGGGGGCTATCGACACCCAATGTATATGCATAGCTTTGGCATAAATCATATTCTAAACGACATTTTGATCCGTGTACCTCAAAAGCCTATTATCCACAAAAAGGCTAGAGGGTACACGGCTGTGTTTAATATTTATGCAAAAAAAGAAGGTAAACTTTCAAGTATTACAGGCATTCCAAAAGTGAAAAAACTAAATTCATTTAAAAGTATAACAATTGATAAGCTACCAAGTGATGACCTAAAATTTGCGAAGAACGGCGGCACTCCCGTTATTGTTCTTACACTTTTTAACACAATTCGGTCAGACCTAATGGCGGATATCCGACGCATGGAAGCTGGCCTTGTTATAAATGTTACCAGCCCGGTTAGGGGCAAAAAGCAGTAGCTCAAGGGTTTGCTATACTAGTAAAGTGAATGTTGCCATTGTGTTCGTCATACTACTATGCTTGCTGTTTGGGTTTGCATTTCTAACAAGGCGGCGCTTTGGTGTGCTGGGGTTGGCATTAGCGGCTGGCGCTATGCTGAGTGATTTGTGGGCAGAAAAACTGACACCAGTGATCGCCCATACTGGCGTGGTGGTAGAGCGTCCGCCGTTAGCCACCGTGGTAGCAGCAACGCTTGTCTTGCT
Source organism: Candidatus Saccharimonadota bacterium (assembly GCA_018060465.1). GTDB lineage: Bacteria > Patescibacteriota > Saccharimonadia > Saccharimonadales > Saccharimonadaceae > UBA1020. The sequence goes on from JAGOVX010000004.1 coordinate 23,521, forward strand.
GCCAGCAATTATTCTGTTTATTAGTGGTCCGATGTACCGAGAATTACCGGCTCGGCTGATAGGCGCATTTTTATTCGCTATTCTGGCGGTGGCACTGCTTGTAAAGCCATTAGGTGGCGCAATGATTCTTGCGGGCGACAGTAAACGGGTGTATGAATTCTTTGTGGAAAACCAGGTGTATATTGTAACTATTGGATTGATAGCCGCGATTGTGGACATATTGTTTACCAAGATGCCGCGTTATGGCAATGTAAAACACCCGAAGCATTGACATAATACCCCTGATACGGTACATTTTATAGAGGTAAACCCCTTGCGGGTCCGTAGCTCAGCTGGTTAGAGCACCTGCCTTTTAAGCAGGGTGTCATGGGTTCAAGCCCCATCGGACCCTCCAAGAAAAATCACTCACTACGGTGAGTGTTTTTTTTGGCATTGTGTTCGTCAGGATTGGTTCCATGACACCCGGGTGTCATGGGTGAGAACTGCCAGTGGCAGTTCGCAAGACGATGTCACGGACAATCTTGATTGTCCGACTGACTCGTGGGGTCGCGGAACGTGACCAAGCCCCATCGGACCCTCCATAGAAACATACCGTCATCTAGGTGACGGTATGTTTCTATCTAAAACTTTTTGCGTAGGTGATTCATGCTGAAGTGCCAGTTTGCGTCAGTCTTTTTGTGCGGATTGAAAATATTTTCAGGGTCAAAAATTTCTTTTACTCGTTTGAAATAGCCAAATACCTCGGGGCCGTACATATCCTTGAGCCATGGGCCACGAATCATGCCATCATTGTGCTCGCCGGAAAGTGAACCGCCATATTTTAGTACAATTTCATTGATCTCGTGCATGGCGGGTTCAAGCTTGGCTTGTTCACCTGGTTTTTCAATGTTCATCAGCGGAATAATATGGAAGTTGCCATCACCCATGTGCCCAGCAATAGTTGCAAAGAGTTTGTATTTTTTGATAACGCGGCGAATTTCCGGAAGGAATTTTGGCAATGTGTTTGGTGGAACAATCAAATCATCCATAAAAGGCGCTGTGTGTTTATCGCGTACTTTTTGTCGTAAAATATTGAAGCTTGAACGTCGCATGATCCAAAACTTACGGCTTTTGGCCTCAGTTTCATCTTCTTCAAACAGCGATTCGTGCTTGAACTCCTTTAGGTCTAGCCGCATTTGGTGAACTTTCTGAGCCACTTCTTCTTGTGTGTCGGCTTGAAATTCTATCAGCAGAACCATTTGTGGGATACCACGCAGTAGCTTTAGTAACTCAGGCAGTAGCTGCAAGCCGAGCTTGAAGGTGCCCCACCAGCCAATTTGCGTATGGAAGTAGAAAAATAATTTGAAGCTGAGTACTAGTGTGTAATTATCGAAGCCCTCAAAGGTGGCAGGATTGTGCGTGAGTACTTTGTTGATGAGATCACCAAGATCGTTAGTGTGACGCAAAAACATTACGAGGGTGCCGGAATGTTTTGGTGCGGGAGTAAGGCGAAAATTGATATCTGTTACGATACCAAGGGTACCTTGCGAACCAACGATTAGCCGTGTGATATCAAATATGCCGGTATCGCGATCCCACACCTTCCACAGATGGTAGCCGGTTGAATCTTTGCTGACATGAGGTCTGGCATTTCGAATAGCATCATAATTTTGTTCGCAAAGTTCATAGACATCTCTGTAGAGGCGCCCTTCAAAATCTTTCTGAGCCATTTTTTTATCAAGCTGTTTTTTGGTAAGCTTTTTCATTTCGTACTCATTGCCATCTCGAAGTACGACGCGAATAGATTCAATAAATTCTTCCGTTTTACCGTATTGCAGCGAGCGTTCGCCGCCGGCATTATTGGCGACCATACCACCCACGGTGCATAGTTCGCGTGAGGCAGGAAAACTAGGCATCAACACGCCATGCTTTAAGGTTTCCTTCTCGAAGTCGCGATAAAAAGTTCCTGGTTGCACATGAGCTGAAGTTTTACTCACAGGGCCGATGGCATGCAGGTATTTGTTGAAGTCGAGAATGATTGAATCGTTGATCGAGCCACCCGACATACAGGTACCACCACTGCGTACGGTGACAGATAGTTTGTGATTGTGCTTCTTTTGCGCGCTGACATAGCGAACAACGGCTTGCACATCGGCACTGTCTTTTGGCGCAACCACTAGTTCGGGCCGTAGCTCAAACATACTTGCATCGTGACTAAATGCTTCCTTGATTTCTGGCGAATCATTTACGTCGCCACGAATAATTTCCTTGATTTCTTGTGTAAGATTTCCCATAACTACTTTTAGCATATGCTTTTTGCCAAGCTATTGCAATCTGAATAGCAGGCCAGCTATAGTAGGTACATATGAAACACGTAGTTATTGCCGGTGGGGGCTTTGCCGGTGTGCGCTTGGCTCGAAAGCTAAGAAAACAAAAAAATCTAAAAATCACAGTAGTAAACGATACTGATTCCTTTCGGTATAGCCCGGCGTTGTATCGTGCCGCAGCTGGCTTTAAGGCCGGCGCTGCTCATATTCCGCTAGAGTGGATGTTGCTTGACTGCCAAAATGTTACCTTGGTGCAAGGCAAGGTTGCTACCATTAACCCCACGCGAAAATTGATGACGCTGGCTGATGCCACTACGCTAGAGTACGACTACGCCGTGTGTGCATTTGGTATGGTTACGTCCTACTTTAATATTGAGGGCATCGCCGATAATGCATTTGGAGTCAAGACAATCGACGAGGTTCGTACGTTGAGGCGACATATTCATGAAAGCCTGGCAGCGACAACTGCGGGCAAGCAGCACTACGTTGTGATAGGGGCAGGGCCAACCGGTGTTGAAGTAGCGGCAACGATTGGTAGATATATCAAGGCCGTCATGAAAAACCACGGTATTTCTCATCCAAAAGTAGAAGTATCTTTGATAGAGGCCGGGCCACGCATTCTTCCGCAAATGTCTGAGTATTCTGGCAAGAAAGCCGAGCAAGAATTGCGACGGTTAGGTGTAAAAATTCAAACCAATACACATGTAACACAAGAGACGAAATTGAGCTTGAAGACTTCGAGCGGCACTATTGCTACCAATAATGTGATATGGACGGCGGGCGCAACCAATAACCCATTCTATAAAGAAAACGCACAGCACTTTCACTTTAATGAACGGGGTAAGGTGAAGGTAAATCGACGCTTACAAACACATAGCAATATATATGTTTGTGGTGATAATGCAGATACAAAATTCAGTGGCTTGGCCTATACTGCTGTTCATCATGGCAGCTTCCTGGCACGTGACATAAAAGCACGGCTGGCTGGCAAACCACGTCCATCACACAAAGACCCATACCCTATGCAAGTTGTTCCTGTTGGCGAAATCGCGATTTTCCAATATCGCGGTATTAAGATAGCTGGAAAGATAGCTCGGGGCATTCGTCGACTCGCAGATCTTGCAGGATATAGTGATGTGTTGGGGCCGCTAAAAGCACTCACAATTTGGCGTCATACCGAAGATGCTGATGGCGAAGACTGTGTACGGTGTCGATAGTTTCACTGCTATACTAAACGCATGCTAGGCAGGTATTTACGGCAAAACATGCACGCGTCATGGTTGATCGCCGCAGCATGCACGTCACTTTTTATCGGCGTAGTTGCTGCGCGCGAGCTACCTCTAGGCCTCTACACATCATTTGCATGGCTACTGCTGGGCAGTACCTTGGTGATATTCTCGGTTTGGCGTGCAAGGGTATGGGCAGTTATTTTTGCACTAGTAGGGGGGATGTTCATAGGAGTATGGCGCGGCTCGTTGCAAACGGCAGACCTGGCGCTGTACCAACAGCTATATGGTGCGAAGATTACACTCACGGGCACCGTGTCAGACGATCTAGATACGAACAAACGAGGTCAATCTGTGTTGCGATTAAAAAATAATATGGTTGCCAAAACCCATCTGGCGGGTAGTGTATGGGTGACAACAAGCGACACGGCACGTGTGCAACGCGGTGATGCGGTAGTAGTATACGGCAAATTAGGCAAGGGATTTGGTACGTTTGCTGGAACGATGTACAGTGCGCAGGTTGTTCATGTGTACAGCACAAGCTCTGGGGATATTGCGTTGCGGGCCAGAAATTGGTTTGCAGGCGGCGTTGAAAAGGCTACGACAGAACCACAAACCAGTCTTGGCTTGGGGTATTTGGTGGGTGAGCGTCGTGGCTTGCCGGAAGACTTGGATGTATCGTTGAAGGCAGCTGGGCTCATGCATGTTGTGGTTGCCAGTGGCTATAACTTAACAATATTGGTTCGTCTAGCTCGTCGACTGTTCGAAAAAGTCTCCAAGTATTTGTCATTTCTTGCTGCGAGCGGCATGATACTGGCCTTTATTGCAGTGACTGGTATGAGCCCTAGTATGTCGCGAGCTGGTTTGGTGGCGGGACTCAGTTTGCTCGCCTGGTATTATGGTCGGCGGTTTCATCCAATGGTGTTGTTGGCTCTTGCAGTAGCATCAACAGTGATGGTAAACCCAAGTTACGCATGGGGCGATGTAGGGTGGCAGCTAAGTTTTGCCGCATTTGGTGGAGTTATGATAGTGGCGCCACTTGCAACTGCATACTTTTTTGGTGACAAGAAAAAGATAGGTGCTGTCAGCCGAATACTGATAGAAACGCTGGCCGCACAGGTATGTACATTGCCGATACTTTTGGTAACATTTGGTCAAATTAGCGCCGTTGCGATTGTTGCCAACCTGTTAATCCTGCCGCTGGTTCCTATCGCAATGTTGTGTACATTTGTCGCGGGTATTGGCGGACTTGTACTGCCGGTTGCGGCACGCTTGATTGGTCTTCCTGCCGAGCTACTTTTAAGCTATATGACGCAAACTATTCATTACATTGGCACGCTACCATGGGCGCTGCAAAATATTTCACTGTCTGTATTCGAAGCCGCGATCTTCTATGTTGGGATTTTCATGTTTTGTTATTTTATGTGGAGCAAAACGCGCATTAGTTTGCGCGGTTCGAGCCTAGTAGAATAGCAAGCTCACATCTGTTATACTAGGAGGTAGTTTTAGGAATACGTAATGTAGGAGAAGTAGTATGTCAGGACATAGCAAGTGGTCGACTATTAAACGTGAGAAGGGCGCAAAAGACGCCAAGCGCGGCGCAGTGTTCACAAAGCTTGGTAATCAGATTGCCATTGCTGCACGTGCCGGTATTGACCCCGTTATGAATCCTAGCTTGGCAATGGCAATCGAAAAAGCACGCGCTGCCAACATGCCGAAGGAAAATATTCAGCGAAGTATCGACCGCGTAGGTGATAAGAATGCCGCTACGTTGGAGGAGATAACCTATGAAGGGTATGGCCCTGGGGGTGTGGGGATTATTATTGAAGTGGCGACCGACAATCGGAATCGAACATTACCAGAAGTAAAAACCGCACTGGTAAAAAACGGTGGCCGCATAGCAGATGCAGGCAGTGTGATGTTTCAGTTTACACGTAAAGGCGTTATTCACGTAGGATCTGTCGGGGAAGAAGCCTTGCTGACAGTGCTTGATGCAGGTGCCGAGGATGCTATAGAAGAAGATGGTGCAATTATTGTGTACACCGACCAAAAAGACTTGATGAAGGTACGGAGTGCCATCGTAGCAGCGGGAGTAACAGTAAACGATGCGAACTTGGAATATATCGCCAACTCACCCGTCGCGCTGCCAAATCAAGAAATCAATGACAAGGTAATGAAGGTGCTCGATGCACTTGATGATCTAGACGACGTCGTTGCCGTCCATACAAATGCTGACTTAAGCTAGCCTTTGCATTTTCTGAAAGCAGGCGTACAATAAAATTGATGATGCGTCGTACAGGTGGGCTACTACTGACGTTACTTCTCGCAATAAATGCGGCTATTGCTCCGGTGGCCTCCGCCGCAATCACTACAACAACTAGTTCTCAGCCAAAGATTGATGGACCGCTGCTCATCACGGGCTATTCATTTAGTGGACATTCAGTACGATACGTACAGATTTACAATTCAGATAGTCAAATTGTAACGTTGGATGGCTGGCGAGTGGGAACAGACGATACTAGTTGGCAAGGACCAATGCTGCACGGGATATTGGAGCCACACAAAAAGATACTTGTGGCTGATCCGAGTGTCGTTATGTCGCCAACAGTTGAATTTTCTATGCCGATACCAAAAATCACAGACGTGCGATTGAGCATGGTTCGTTTGATACCACCAACTAATACAAATTGGAACGAGCAAATCGCCACCATCACAACTACCGCGACGACAGTCAATGTAGCCACGTCACCTGCAACCTATTATTTTAGTAGAAATGTGTCGACTACTACTGGCAATTATCTCACGACCTACACAGCGTTTGTACCAACTGCTTCGCTACAGCTCGAGCAAGATCCGCTATACCAAGCGCCAAGCAGCGCAGGCCTTACCCTTGTAGAGGTATATCCATCGCCAAAAACGTGTGCACCAACATTTGTCATTAGCCTATGCCAAGAGTACGTCAAGTTGCACAACCCGACGACTGCACCGATTGACCTATCGTTGCTGCGTCTGCGTGTGGGATCGGCAGGCCAATCTGCAACTACTTCCAATACGTCGAGCCTACGCGGTGTACTTGCACCCGATGGGTATGTCAGTATTCCGATAGGACTAACCGACGCGGGTAGTTGGGCATGGCTCGAAGATGAATACGGTATAACTCGGTATGATGCCACATTGGTTTCCTACCCGAGTGCCTCAAGCCATAGCGAATGGTCGTACGCCTACAATCACGCGACCGATGCGTGGCAGTGGACGCAATATCCATCACCAGATGGGCCAAATACGTTTATGCAATCGGCAGTCATAAATCAATGCGGAGGTCTGCGGCTGTCTGAAATCGCTGCCAATAACGATACCCAATTTATTGAGGTATATAATGCTGCCGGAACTGAGCTGGATATTGGTGGATGTCAGCTGCAAACGAATCGTTCACAAACAGCAAGTTATGTATTTCCAGCTGATACCATTTTGCCAACAGGTAGTTTCTTGACAGTGCCCATTGCCAGCACTAGTCTTACACTGACAAAAACAACGAGTGGAACAGTGTATATTCTTAATTCAGATGGTTCGAGTGAAGTTGACGCGCGAAGCTACGAAAACCTAGATGCCAGTACGGCGTTGGCATTGGTAGGAGGCACGTGGCTACAAACATTCACGGTGACGCCAGGCGTAGAAAATCAGTATAGCCAGTACCCTGCGTGTGAAGAAGGCTATGTGCGTAATACCGAAACTGGCCGTTGCAACAAAGTAGAGATTGTGGCCATTCCTACGGCATGTTTGTCAACGCAATATCGTAGTAGCGACACTGGTCGCTGCCGCAATGTGGCGAGTTCGGCTACTAGTTTGACGCCGTGCATGCCAGGACAATACCGCAGTGCAGAAACAAATCGTTGTCGCTCACTGGTAACAGCAGCCGGCTCACAGGTGAAACCGTGTGGGGTTAATCAAGAGCGGAATCCGTCTACAAATCGTTGTCGGAATAGTATCAAATCAGTCAGTGCTGATTTTCCAGTTGAAGCAGTCAAGGCATCGGCAACGAGCACTGTTGGCTGGTGGGCATTTGGTGGTGTTGGCGCACTCGCCGTGGGGTATGCCGGCTGGGAGTGGCGACGTGAGGCAGCCGCGTGGATCAAAAAGATAGGCATTTTTAGCCGATCTAGCAACTAGCGTATACTAGGTATAGTATGAGAATTTTAGGGATAGACCCGGGTACCGGCATCTTGGGCTTTGGAGTGATTGATGTAGTCGGCGGAAAAAGTCAGCTTGTCACCGCGGGGGTAATATCTACGCCCGCCCACACTCCGCTGGAAGAACGTCTGGTAGAAATTTATGATGGCCTGAACGAGATTATTGCTGAAACATCACCAAATGTTATGAGTATTGAAAAGCTATTTTTTTCGCGCAATGTAACAACAGCAATTAGCGTATCGCATGCCCGCGGGGTTGCTATGTTGGTTGGTAAAAAGGCCGGCCTTGAGATTGCTGAGTATACTCCATTACAAATAAAACAGACCTTGACGGGCTATGGCAAGGCAGATAAAAAACAAGTGCAGGAAATGGTGCGTCTGGCGCTTCGTTTAAAAGAAACGCCAAAGCCTGACGACGCTGCTGATGCGCTGGCCGCAGCCATCACGTACCAGATGATGAATCGGTTTTGAGACGTCTCAGCCAATTGTCAGGTAGGGCGGGTACTATGAAATGTGTAGATGTACAGCTACGAAACTACATGATAGGAGGAACAATGATACAGACAAAACATGCGCTACTAGTGGGCGCAGGCGTACTAGGAATTACGGCGGCAGGTCTAGGCTTGAGTGCAACAACGTCCGCGCTTACTGGTTCGGCAGCAGATGGCCCACATTCAAACATTATTGATACACTGGCGAACAAATTTCATTTGAAACGCAGTGAGGTAAAAGCAGTGTTTGACGCAGAACATGCCGACCATAAAAAGGCAATGATGGAGAAACGTACAACCGCATTGCACGCGGCACTCACAAATGGAAAGATTACCCAGGCGCAATACGACCATATTATGGAAGTATGGAAGAAAATTGAGACGCTGAGAAGTGCCAACATGACAGATGCAAACCATAAAGAAGTGCATGCCCTAAAAGATGGCTTGCATACGTGGATGGTTGAGCAAAAAATTAACATGTCTGTGATGGGGCATCATCCTCGAGGTCACGGTGGTCATGAGTTCGACCGCTAAGGATTGAAACAACCTTGCAGTCATTCACAAAAGAAGGTACTACTATGCTGCCCACACGTACAAGGGCAGCATAGTTTTCTTGTGATTTTGGTATACTAGATGCATATGTATCGACAAGGAAAATACACTCGACGCCCAGCCCCGCATACACGCGTTCAACAATTTTTGAGCCGACGATATGATTGGTGGAAGCAGTTAAAATGGTGGAAAAAAATAGCGATTATTTCAGCACCATTCGTCACATTTTTGATACTCACGCCTATTCTAACGTACATCTATTACTACAATGACATATCGAGCATTGACGTACTGCTAAATAAAAATAATACAGGCGTGGTGTTGATGGATAAAAATGGAAAAACATTTTTCAGCATTGATAATGCAGCCCATCGTGAACCAATGAAACTTGCCCAAATTTCCGACAATGCAGAGAACGCACTTGTGGCAAGTGAAGATAAAGATTTCTATAAACACGGCGGCTTCTCATTGCTAAGTATCGTACGTTCACTGTATACAAACATTATTTCACGTAGTATTGCTGGGGGTGGATCAACGATTACGCAGCAACTGGCCAAGAACTTGTTGCTGACAAAAAATCAAACCATTATGCGTAAATACCAAGAGCTGATAGTCGCTACTGCGATTGAGCAACGTTACAGCAAGAATCAAATACTCGCTATGTACCTAAATTCAGTGTACTACGGCGAGAATGCCTTTGGTATTGAGGCGGCTGCAAAAACTTACTTTAATAAAAATCCTAGCCAGTTAACACTTGCAGAAAGTGCCATGTTGATCGGACTCCTTCCTGCACCAAGTGCGTACTCGCCGATTTCGGGAGATCCTGAACTTGCCAAGGAGCGCCAAACCACCGTGCTTACTCGTATGGTAAGAAATGGCTATATACAAGAATCTGAAAAACAAGCAGCCCTAAAAGAAAAATTGGTATACAAAAAACAAGTTGCAAATAAAAACAACCCTGCCCCGCATTTTACCGAAATGATTTTGAGTCAGTTGTACAAAAAATACGGCGAGGAAAAAGTGAAACGATCTGGTTTTCAGGTAAAAACAACGCTGGATCTAGCGATGCAAAAAAACGGCAATCGTAGCATTGATGACGGCATGGCGCATATACGAATGAACGGTGGTTCGAATGCAAGTTTGGTTGCAATTGATCCAAAGACTGGTGGGATTCGGGCCTTGGTAGGCAGCTATGATTATACCGATCGAAAGTTTGGCAATGTAAATATGGTTACAACACCTCGCCAGCCAGGATCGAGCTTTAAGCCAATTTACTATAGTAAGGCTTTGGCAAATGGAATGGTGACACCTGCGACGTTGATAAACGATCAGAAGATCACAGACCTAGGCGGATATTCACCGCAAAACGCTAGCCTCACGTATCACGGTAAAGTAACAGTCAGGCAGGCCCTGGACTGGTCGCTAAATATTCCCGCGGTGCGAGTTATGCAAAAGCTTGGGGTAGATGAATCCGTAAAAGTAGCAAAAAACCTAGGGATTTCTACGCTAGATTCAAGTAAAAATTATGGACTAGCATTGGCACTTGGTGTTGCAGAAGTGCCGTTGGTGCAAATGACAAATGCCTATGCGGCCTTTGCCAACGCGGGCGAACAACATGCGTACTATAGCATTCAGTCGATTGAAGATAAATACGGGCATAGTATATTTACGGCATCTCAGGATAGTCATCGGGCAATTAGCGAGCAAGGCGCATACTTGATTTCAAATATTTTGTCTGACAACACAACTCGTAGCAAGGTATTTGGTACATCACTAACAGTGGTTGGAAGTGATGGTCAAATGAAAACAGTGGCAGTAAAAACGGGAACGACCGAAAATGCACACGATGCCTGGACGGTAGGATACACACCAGATATTGCTGTAGGCGTGTGGGTAGGCAATAACGATAATACGCAAATGTATAGCGGTGGATCCGATATGGCAGGTCCAATTTGGCGTCAGATGATGTCTGCCGTAATTGGCAGCAGCAGCCCTCGATTCACCCAGCCAAGCGGTATCGTAAAAGCGTCAGTCTGTACCGACATTGGGGTATTGAGTGACGTATTCCTAAGTGACAATGTACCAAAGCAATGTAGCAAGCCGCCTGTGAAAAAACCAACCAAAAAAGACGATACTAAAAATAACGCCTCGGAAAAATGTACTATACCAGGCAAGGAAAGTTTGGCAGCAACCGACCCAGATTGTGTGGTAGATATGTGTAGTTATCCAGGGCTTGAAGCAATTGCATCAAATGATCCAAATTGTGTAGACCCAACAACGACAGATACAGACAGTGATGGTGTGATGAATAACATTGATCAGTGTCCAGGCACTGATGCTGGTGCTGAAGTTGATGCAGTTGGCTGTGCCGCTAATCAAACAGCGAATGGTACTAGTGGCGGCCCGAATGACGGCTAGGCCGTACAGTGAATAGTAGAGTATAATTGATACTATGATTGCACACGTAGCGGGAACTGTGGCCGAAAAATTTGCTAATTCAGTAATAATTGATGTAGCTGGTGTGGGATATGAAGTAACAGTTGCACTGGGCGACTTTGAGCAACTTGCACTCGACGACACAGTAAAACTCTACACCTATCACCACGTGCGTGAGCAAGCCGAGGAGCTATTCGGTTTTTCTAGCCTTGCAGCCAAGAAATTATTTGAACTACTGATCACCGTACAGGGTGTTGGCCCAAAAGCTGCACTTGCAATATTGAGCCTTGGTACAACTGAGGCTGTGCGTAATGCCATAGCCAATGCCGACTCGGTATTTGTTGCAACTGCATCGGGTGTTGGTAAAAAAACTGCAGAACGAGTCGTAGTAGATTTAGCTGATAAAGTGGGAGTCCCGACGCACTATGGCAGTAGCATGCCAACGCACACAGAAGTACATACTCACGACGATGCCCTGGATGCACTTATGGCGCTTGGCTATACATTGGCTGATGCTACAAAAGCCCTTCAAGATGTTGATGCATCGCTTCAAACCAGCGAGCGAATAAAACAAGCTCTGAAAAATTAGTAGAACGAAATACTTCCACCCTACCTATGCATGTGCTGGAGGAAGGGAAGCACGTAGTGGTATACGACAAAATAGACATGAGCGTGATGCAGCGTATGTATCTGCAAAAGCACCCAGAGTTGCAAACGAAGCATCCCGAATCGTCACATTCAGCAGCGCGCATTATTATCGCGCTTCTATTGTTTTTCTTAGTGTTCGTTCCATTCTTGCAGCTGATAGTATCTATGTCTACGTAAGCCCAGCCTTCGTAGGTAGGTCGCATTGTGTGTCATAATGGTAGCAATGGCTATTAATAGGATTGTTACTACGAATCTAGATGAAGCAAGCGCTGACGAGCAGCGACTTGAAGTTACGTTACGTCCGCAGAATTTTGGTGAGTATATTGGTCAAGAGCGACTAAAGAAAAATTTGAAACTTGCGATTGCTGCGGCGAAAAAGCGTAATGAACCAATCGACCATGTGTTGCTGTATGGCCCACCTGGACTTGGCAAAACAACCATGGCAAATGTTATCGCCAATGAAATGGGCGTTGGCTTTCGGATCACAAGTGGTCCGGCGATTGAGCGCGCTGGAGATTTAGCGAGTATTTTGACGAATCTTAATGATGGCGATATTTTGTTTATTGATGAAATTCATCGGCTGAGTCGTGTGGTAGAGGAAGTGTTGTATAGCGCGATGGAAGACTTCAAGCTGGACATTGTAATTGGTAAAGGCCCGGCTGCTCGTAGCATTCGCCTGGATTTGCCAAAGTTTACTGTGATTGGCGCAACTACACGTACCGGTAGTTTGGCTGCACCGCTGCGTGATAGGTTTGGGCATTTGTACCGCCTCGAATTTTATACACCTGTAGAAATCGCCACTATTATTACACGTGCCGCCGGTATTTTGAACGTGCCGATACAACAGGATTCTGCAAGTTTGCTGGCAACCCGCGCTCGCTTGACGCCGCGAATTGCGAATCGCCTACTGAAACGTGTTCGTGACTACGCAGACGTAAATGGTGATGGAATTATTGATACTGTTACGACAACCAAGGCGCTTACAATGATGGAAGTGGATGAGCTGGGGCTTGATCCGGCAGATAGGTACTTGCTGGAAAAGATTATACATACCTATGGCGACAAAGCGGTTGGATTAAACACAATAGCTGCTCTTACGGGTGATGAGACTACAACGATCGAAGATTTCTATGAGCCGTACTTGATGCAGATTGGCTTTATTGAACGAACACCGCGAGGACGAGTAGTAACAAAGAAAGCCCGTGACCATATACAAAAACAAAAGTAACAATTTGCTATACTAAGGGTATGGAACAAGACCCAAACAAGCCAGTTGCCTACGACGCGAACGGACGTCCATTGTATGCAGCGCCTCAAGTTGCACCGACACCAGCAGTTAAAACAGATATCGGGCTACGATCTTCTCACGTGACGGCTGCCCCCGAAACAAGTGCTGAGGGCTATGACCCACAGATTCGAGTTCAGTATGCAAATGAGCCCGAGGTAGTGCATGCAGCCCGTGCTATTGACCTTAGCGAGACTGCGCAGCAACGCCACCGTGACTCCGTAAACCGATATCCATTTCTTAATCTCAGCGAGAATGAGTATGTGATATTAGATATCCGCAGGCATCCAATTGGGCTGGCGCTGCCAATATTTGTAACGGGCCTTTCATTGCTTGCATTAACATCGCTTTTGGTCATTTACCCCGCAAATGTTAGTGTGAATACGGGTGCTACAACCATAGCGATGCCTAGCTTTGGTGCGATATTGCTACCAGTACTTTTATTTATGCTACTGATTTGTATCGGTGGGTTCATCGCAGTGTGGGTTTATTTACAGAACCAATTTTTCCTTACGAACGAAAGTGTGATACAGCGAATTCAGCATAGCCTGTTCTCTCGACACGAACAAACAGTCAGCTTAGGTAGCATCGAGGATGCAAGCTTCAAGCAATCGGGAATTTTGCAGACGCTTCTAAACTACGCAACTATTCGACTGAGTACGGAAGGTGAAGAAACAACATATCGATTTTTGTATGTGGCAGATCCGCACAAACAAGTCTCGGTGTTAAATAACGCAATTGAGGCATTCAAAAACGGTCGACCAGTCGATATGTACGAGACTTAGTTGCGGTCGGCGCTTTGTTTTACAAAGTCGCCTTCGCTTTCTAGGTTTGCTCGTAAAGAGTACGCGGTACATCCTGTAGCTGTGCAACCGGTAGGTTCGTAGCGGTAGTCGGAGCCACCTTTACCGAGTGTAGTACCTCGAGGGTCATTGAATAAAGCCGGATCAACTGATGGTAAAACTGTAGGGGTAAGCGCTTTTGGATAGGACTTGTGCGCAGGGTAGTAAACTTTCTCTAACGTGTAGTACATGCTGTTAATGGCAACTTTGCGCTTGTCGTCGCGAACCGATGTTTCAACATTATTCTTTTGAACAACAAACACGATACCTACGACCAATAGTAGGGCAACAGTAGTGATAAGTTCAATGACAGTAAATCCGCGTTGTTTCATTACTGTTTATTATAGCAAATTGCTGGGTAAAAACGTATAATAGAAGCTAGATAAAGAGAGGGGAAAATAATGGCAAAAAAGGCTGCAAAAGATCCGATAGCGACTGAAAAACCTGACAATGAGGGGAAAATGAAGGCCCTGGGGCTCGCCATGGACCAGATTACCAAGCAATTTGGTGATGGTTCAATCATGAAGCTTGGTGAAGCAAAGAAAGTTGACGTAGAATTATTGCCTTCTGGTGCGCTGAGTCTTGATATCGCATTGGGCGGAGGTTATCCAAAGGGCCGAATTATTGAAATTTATGGACCAGAAAGTTCTGGTAAAACTACGCTCACCTTGCATGCGATCGCTGAAATTCAGAAACAAGGTGGTACGGCAGCGTTTATTGATGCGGAACATGCACTCGATCCTGCCTACGCAAAGAAGCTAGGCGTAGATACCGACAACCTACTAGTCAGCCAGCCAGATAACGGTGAGCAAGCACTAGAAATTGCAGAAACATTGGTACGTTCAAACGCAGTCGACTTGATTGTAGTCGACTCGGTAGCGGCACTTGTTCCACAAGCCGAGATTGATGGCGATATGGGTGACAGTCACATGGGCTTGCAAGCACGACTTATGAGCCAGGCGCTGCGTAAGCTGACTGGTATTATTAGCAAGTCGAAGGCTACAGTCATATTCATCAATCAAATCCGTATGAAAATCGGAGTGATGTTTGGTAACCCAGAAACTACGACTGGTGGAAATGCGCTCAAATTTTATGCCTCAGTACGTCTAGATATCCGCCGGATTGGACAGCTAAAAATGGGCGAGGAGATCATTGGCAACCGTACCAAGGTAAAGATTGTAAAGAATAAAATCGCGCCGCCATTTAGAACTGCAGAATTTGACATTATGTACAACGAGGGAATCTCTAGAACAGGTGATGTGCTAGATCTTGCTGCCTTACACAATGTTGTTGGCAAAAGCGGTGCATGGTACGACTACAAAGACGAAAAAATCGGCCAAGGTCGCGAAGCAGTCAAGGTATTCTTGAAGGAAAATCCAAAGGTCTTGGCGGAAATCGAAAAGACTGTTCGTGAAAAAGTAGCCGAACAAGAATCCTAGCGCCAAGAGTAGTTTATGTATGAAAATCACTGACATCTCTCAGCAGGTGCGTACGAGAGACCGAGTCAATATCTCGGTTGACGGTGTGTATCGTTTTAGCTTAGATATTTTTCAGGTTGGCGAGTTAGGGATAAAGATAGGAAAAGAGTATACCGATGATGAGCTGTTGGCGCTTGAGGCTGAGAGCCAATTTGGCAAGCTATACGGACGAGCTCTTGAGTATTGCATGATGCGGCCTCATAGCGCACGGGAAGTGCGAGATTATTTGTGGCGTAAAACGTTACCAAAAAAGGTATTGAAAAAACCACAGTCACCTTCTAGGCGAGCTTCTAATAGCCACGCAGAAATTCAAAGTACTCGAAGTGAGATTATCGAGAAGCCGGGTGTCAGTCGCGACATTGCCGATAGAGTGTTTGATCGACTGGTCGAAAAAGGCTATATAAATGACGAGAAGTTTGCACGTTTTTGGGTCGCACATCGTAATCAAACCAAGGGAACGAGCATCCGTAAACTACAGGCAGAGTTGCAGGCAAAAGGCGTAGAACGTGAGATTGTAGCACTGGCGCTGGGAGAGACGGATCGAACTGACGCGCAAGAAATTGCAAAAATTATTGCTAAGAAACGGGCAAAATACGATGATAAAAAGCTACTGCAGTACTTGGCAAGACAAGGCTTTAGCTACGACGATATTACCCATGCAATGAGCGGGACCGAGTAGTTACTATATCGTACTGTCTGATCCGGCAGGTTGGGAGCTACGAAATGGGTTTCGGTACGCTTTTAGTGATGATGGCAGTGCAGCATCTTCTTTGTGTGCAGTCGTGCGCACTAGAATGCGCGAGCCGCTTACCTCGACGATTTGCGAGCGATGAATAATAAGTTCTGTTTCCATGATACTTTTTAGAAACGGTTGTTTCACGAAGATTTGCTGAATGCTGTAACTGCCAGCATCGGTAGTGTAGGACTGGACTTTACCAAGCTTAGTTCCCTTTTGCTCGACAACCTCTAGCCCAATCAGATCGAACTCAAAATCATACACTTTTCGTATTCGTAACACATCGTCAAGGCCTACAAATTCGTCACTGCTATCGACGATAAACCCCAGCGTGCCAAATTCACGCACATCTTCGGTTCGTAAAAATGAAGGTGATTCATTAAGCATACGACCAGCAAGTTCATAGGCGACAACTGTCAGATCTCGTGGATCAATCAAGACACGCTTTACGGTTGCAATTTCGACGCCTGTCTGTAAGCTCATAACTGAGGTATGGACGAGTTGCTGAGACTGTATAAGCATGGATACCTACCTTTCTATGGCTATTCTCGAAATGGGTTAGTGCGACTACCTTGAGCTGGTTGCGGGAGAACATCAGGGTTCATTTCTTCAACGCGCTGTATGGTTTTCGTGTCAAAATTTGGATTAATCGTTGAGCTGCTTTCTTGATTCTCTGGGAGCTTGGTGATGGAAGCAATAATGAATACACCTGTAATAAGTAATGTTCCTAAAAGCGTAAAGAAAATAATGGCATGAAATCGTTTCAAGAATGTACTGCATGTAGTGATGAAAAGCTTGAAGGATAAAAGCAGATTGTCCATTATCGTATGTACGCCTCGATTTTAACGGTTTGAATATTGACGCTACCCTCGGGATATTTTTTATCTGTTTCGCGTGACATGGAAATGCCGGCTAGCTTCATTTTGGTGGTATTTTGCTCGATATGCTGAATGAATCTCATAATGTCTGTGAACAAGCAAGGTGAACTAATCGACACATCTACGGTCGTTGTTTTGACAGCTCCTGCAGGGGTAGTTGTAGGAGTGGGTGCGGTGGGTGCCGTTGTTGTTGGACTGGTGCTAGGGCTTGTACTTGTCGCCTTTGAGTCAATAAACACATACCCAGAAATACCAATATTGGACGCTTTCGCATAGGCTGTAATATCGTCGATGATGGTATCTTGGTAGCGATATCTATTGCTGTCTGCCACAACAGTGTGTGTTTTCAATACCAACGAGGAACTCTCGGCTAGTTTGTCTCGAAGTACCGTAAGATTATGCAAGTCTTTATCGCCGGCGGATGCCTGTTGGATATACGCATTTGTCTTGGCTGTGTAGTCGGTGATATTTTTAACTGCGTAAAAGAAACCGCTTATTCCGCCCAAGAAAACAATTAGCAAGATGGCTATCAATACGTATTGCAGTAATCTAGGGCTCATACCGATTTTCATAATGCATCCTTGTTGATAATCACATTGATATTTGTCACGTACTTGTAGGGGCCTAGGCTCTCGCTATCCTTGTCGAAGGTAATTGATGCGATGTTGACGTTTGAGAAAAGTTTTGTATTTTTTTCAAAGCTGTTCTTGAGCTGTACTGCCGTGAGAAATGAGGTGGCTGCAGCATTTATAGTTACGCTTGTACCTAGGCTCTTTGCATCAATATTGAGCTGATTCAAGATAACACCACTAGGAATGGACGCGCTTATTTTATAAATTAAACTTGAATAATGAGTGTCACTATCGAGTACTGTTTTTGCAATCCTCAGGTCAGATCTAAACCCCTCAGCTGTTTTCTTTACGTCACTAAATTTAGATTGCTTGGCGTTATTATCTGCTATTCGTTTCAGCGTATTGTCCTGGACCACTCGCATGAACAAAAAGGTTGCTACGACAAGCGCCGACATGAGCGCGATACCGCCAAAAAGTAGCATTATATAGCGTAAAATGACAACATTAATACGTGCAGAACGAATTTGAACTTTATTATCATCTGGTAATAGATTGATCACGACCAGATCCTCTCATGGGGGATGCTAGCCAAACCAGCCACGGTAATATAGCGAGAACGGAAGTGCTTCGCGGGCTGTCGTAACTTTCCAAAGTCAATATTTTGCCAAGGACTCGCCACACGAGAGGGCATTACAAGCTCATTGGTGAAGTAGTCACCGATACCCGGCACATTTGCACCACCGCCAACAATCAATACTTGTTCAAGCTTGCGGTGATTTGCGATGCGCTCGTCGTAGTAGCGCATTACCTTGCGTGTTTCGCTAACAATTTTCTTTAGGCTAGGGTCGATGGCCTGGGTAATTTTGTGCTGGCGTGCTCCAGGGCTGAGACCATTAATAACCTTGAGCTGATGCGCAGTTTCTAGGGGAACTTTTAGTTTTTTCGCAATGTCGAGTGTGAAGGTATTGCCTCCAACACTTAGACTCCCCACCACGCGGATTGAACCATCCAAAATAGCAATGTCGGTACCGGCTGGGCCGATGTCAACAATGACGGTTGGCAGGTGGCCTTCCTCGGTGATCTCAATCAGCC
>JAGOVX010000032.1 GCA_018060465.1 Candidatus Saccharimonadota bacterium
TACGATAGCAACTAATAACGCAACAAATATAGAAACAGCACAAACTATATGACCAACCGACAAAAAGTCCCCTGTTTAGAGTATAGGTAGACGCATACACATTCATCTTTGGTTACTATTATTAATGTCGTAAAAGATATATTGTGCGACGTTAAGTCTATAGTAACGTTACGACAAGTATGTACGTCCCTGCTGCATACCAACCGTACTTTTATCCGCCGCTCCCTCGTTGTCTTCTCTGCCTAGTTCGTGCTGCCTTGTAATTTGGTATATATTTCGTAGGCATGCCTGGTTGTTTGATTACGGATTTTTGTACCATTTGGCATGTTGCACTGGACTTAGCTTAGATATCGTAAGTTCTACTTTTGTTCTATATTGATTCGCGCATAGACACTATGCACTGGAGGTTGATACTCCAGCTAGGCCTGTCGGCCTCTAATGAATTTGTAGAAGCGATGAATCATCAGTCGAAGCTTGTGAGGGCGCTGCGGGAGTGGCATTTACTACAGTGGCAGGAGCGGCAGGTTTTTGAGCTGGCGACGGCGTGGCTGCCAGGGGCTGTGCGGCGGCTGGCTGGCCTAGGGTATCTTCGCCACTCGCTACTGGTGTTTTACGCTTACGTTTACGCTTCTTTTTAGCGGGTGCAGCACCGGTACTATCAATGTCGCTGCTGCTGCTCGTTGAAGCTGTGATTGCAGCTCCAACTCCAACTCCACTTGTGGCTGCATGTGATGTAGCCGGATTGCTAGCGACCGCCTTGGCGCCGCTATCGACGGGCCATACTGCGCTCATGGCTTGCGTTTGAGGCAGTGCCCTACCGTCTTTGTTGCTACCCGACATCATGAGCTCAGCTATCTCCGCCTCTATGTCTGCCCTTTCGCGGCTGTATTTCATGCGCGTATTTTCGATAATATGACCAGAGTTGTCGGTTTGGGCTATCGGTAAATTGAGTGTTTTTGCGCTAAACGCTGGTGTTTTTTCGCCGCCAATCACCATGTTGATGACAAAATTGCGATTGTGCATTTGCAAGAGGTCGAGGGCTTCAAAATTTGGCTCAAATTGCTTCGAGAGGATGGGCGCGTCATCGGCAGAAACACGGAATGTTATCATGGTACCTACGTTGCCAAATACGGCATCACGCACCGTTTCACTCATCTGTGAGATATATTGGTTGGCGACAGTGAGGTTTAGGCCATACTTTCGCGCCTCGGAAAGGATGGTGGCAAACGAGTCGGTGGCGAAGTTTTGAAACTCGTCAACGTAGAGGTAAAATGGCCTTCGATCTTCAACATTTGGTATATCAGATCGGCTCATGGCCGCAAGCTGAATCTTGGTAACCATGAATGCCCCCAGGATGGCTGCATTGTCCTCGCCTATCAGCCCCTTTGACAGGTTTACAATAAGAATCTTGCCTTCATCCATGATTTGACGAATATTAAAGGTACTCTTTGGCTGTCCGATAATATTACGGATGATAGGATTGGCAGTAAAGGCCCCGACCTTATTGAGTACCGGTGCAATTGCCTCGGCTTGAAACTTGTCGTTCCAGCTGGCAAATTCGATGTTCCAAAATTGTAGCACTACGGTGTCGGTACACGTTGCGAGGACTTCCTTGCGGAATTTTTTATCTGTTAGCATACGAGTAATGTCGAGCATTGTAGTGTTCGGGTGGTCGAGGAGCGCCAAGATCGTGTAGCGCAAAATATATTCGAGTCGTGGCCCCCAGCTATCACCAAACATACGCTTCAAAACACCGATCACCTCTGATGAGATATTGGTCTTCATATTTGGATCAGTAACCTCTAGGGGATTGAATCCTAGTGGATATGCAGTGTCGGCAGGGTTAAAGTACACCACGTCTTGTAGTCGTGAACCTGGGATAAACCGCATATTATTTACGGCGAAGTCGCCATGGGGGTCGATGACGGCATAACCATGCCCATGGTAAATGTCGGACAGTGCGAACAATTCTAGTAAACCAGACTTACCTGCCCCTGTTTGCCCAATAATATATACGTGACGTGAACGGTCATAGCGTAGCATGCCAAACTGGTGATTGATACCACGAAAATTGGTAACTCCAAATGCAGAGATATTCTCGTCGATGGCACTATTTCCGGTAATAACCGGTAGTTTAGCGGGTGGTTCAGCTGTTTTGTTGCTGGCCCACACGATATTTGGCGTTTCTACGTTGGTGTGAGGAAGATGAAATACCGATGCAAGTTCCTCGATATTTAATATAAAGCCACGTCCTGGAAAGCTGCGTGTTTTGTATGACGTCAGGTCTTCCTTTTTGAAGCTCGTGTTTATCATGCGAAAACCGTTTAGGTTGGTGCTATTGAACTGCTTGAAGGTACCAACGATTGCCTGCATGCGCAATTTCGCATTGGTTTGACTATCACCCAGGTAGGCCAAGCGAATCTTTACCTGGTACCCTAGCTTGGTGGCCTTCTTCTCTACCTCACTAATACGGGTTTTATCGCGTTCAGATAGTTCTTTGGGCGGGTTGGTAGCGCCAGTGGCTAGCTCGGGTGGTTTCCAGAGTGCTTCAAAAAAACCGCCAAACCAGCGAAAATCAAGCCCGCCGCCGCTAAAAAGCGCGAATGCGTTACCGCCCTTTAGGCTACTCACCCATCGTTCGCTCATTTTATGCCAGTCGTCAGCTATGGGGCGTGTCAGCACTTGTACCCATAATTCTTCACCAGTTGTTTCAAGTTTCGCCAAAGTACCGGTGATACCCGCTAAAGGGTCAACCTCGAAGCTTTGAAAGGTTTTTATAGGAAGTACTTCGTTGTCGGCAACCATTATCTCTGAGGTATATACAACGCTATGGTGTCGTTCATGACTAACATAATCTTCGTCGGCAGTATGAATTTGGACCGTTGGATATTGTGCGTATACCTGCCCTTCCACAAAGCTTTGTAGGTTGCGGGGTACCCATACGTAGAAACGAATTTGGCCGTTTACAGAGGCGATTTCAAAACTCAGGTGTTCTTGCACGCCAGCATTTAGTCGTAATTCCTGACGATCGCGTAAAATTCCGTGCAAGCTCGCGAACAGTTGCTCGGCAGCAAGCTCAGACTTGTCATTTGCCTTAGGTATTTCTAGTACCAGCAAAATGCTGTCGATTGGCTTTACGGGTGCGGCTTTTTGGTAGTTGCGCCACGTTCCATACAGCAGCAGTAATACGAGTGGTATCCAAACGTACCACTGAAGCAAAAATTCGAGAAGTGCTGAGAAAATGCCCATAAATGTTCTTCTTGTACTATTGTGTCATCTGTAGCGTATGATTGCAACTAGGCAGCTTGGCTAACAGGCGACTCTTTTCGAGCGTTTAGCAGAATATTAGCGATAAACCTTTCGAATTTTTTGTTCACATAGGCTAATTCTTCAGCGGTTGGATCTTGCGGCGCTATGCCAAGGGTCGTGAGAACCTCGAGGTTTCTCGCCGATAGCGCTTCAAATGTAGGTAGCCCATCTTCTGCGACTTGCTCGAGGGTTTGAGGTGGGGGCATATTTCGAAGGCGACTCTCATATGTTGCCGAATTTACGCAGTATAGATAATGAGAGGTACATTCTTGTAGCCTGTCTATTGCTGTTGCAATATGAGCCTCATTCTCTGGGTTTCCTAGAGCTTTCTTGGCAGCATCGGCAATCTGTTCGCAAAATTCAGGTGGAATGGAGAACCAGCCTCCTACGTGGTCACCCGGATCGACGTCGTGTGATGCATGCACAGGATCGCTTAGGCCAGACACAGGCACTCTCATTCCTTCTGCAAAGTGACTCAGATAGGTGGTGTTATCGATAAGGCCAGCAACTTCTTCGCTTCGGTGTATTTCAAACGCATCGACGCCTGGGTTCCGACCGATGGATCTTTGTAGCTTGTTTAAAGTGTCGGGGTCATTAAGAATACTGATCCTCACGTCTGGGTTGCCAAACAGGCTATATGTGCCTGTCCAACCCGCGAGAAGCCCATTGAGATTTTTAGCAGTAGGCCGCTCTTTATTTAGAGAAAGTTTAGACGGTATGCCTAATGAACAACGCGGTAAATAGGTAGATCTTGCAAGGAACATATCATAGGTTTTTGAAGTGTTAGGATCTTTGATGCTCGTGGCACGGGTTACATTTCTATCATAATAAAATAATGATGAAGAAGCCGAGATATAGCTTTTCCCACAGGCAACCATACCCATATCACGCAGTACCCTACCGCTAGCCATTTTGGTATGCATTTTATCCCAGGTTGTTGCTAGTCGTTCTGACACGCTACTTCTCGTTGAGTGTGTAGGTCGCCTTCGACACGCGCTTGAACTGTGACTTGCTTTGTAGGTTTAGCAGGATGGTTGTTTCTTTCACTTGACGGCTTTTTAGGACTCGTTTGACGATTTCGTCGCGGTGAAGTGGTTCGCCGGCCTTTTTCAGTACATCTGTAATGATGTCGGCAACGGTACCTTTACTGTAGCCCCATTCATCGAGTGCGTAAATGCCACGGCCAATCAGCACAAATCGTTTGTCCTTGATAAGCTCGTTGTGAATAGCTTGGGTAGTGACATCTTTGCGTTTAAATTCGCTCTTCTTGATCGTACCGGCTATCTCTGAGAAATGCATTGGTTTGCCATTGTCGGCTAAGATAACATAAATTTTGTCACGAATGTTCTTTGGATTAACAGTAGGCCACTTTATAAGTCCCCAATTGTCTTTGAGGCTAGCTAGCTTCTTCGAGATGCTCGCGAGCGCACGTACGTGACTGGGGTGTTCATGAGATAATTTGCCGTGAAGATCTTCAGAGGTAATAGGTTCGCCATTTTCCTTGACTTTCTTTACGATTTCTTCTACAAATTCCTTGATCTTTTTCTCGTCAGCATGCTCTTTTATGCCAATCGCATGGAAATAGTCGTCGTTTTCATTAATAACAGCAAGATTTGGTGATAATTCAGCAATAAAACCAATCTGAGAACGCGTAAGCGGTGAGCTTCCCTTGCCTGCGATGTCGGCTGCTGCGTCTTGTACGCGCGCTACTCTCCCCTTTTCAGATAGATGACGCACAATAGTACGCTCGGCGTCTTTTAGACTCGCGATTTTACCGTCTTCACTGGCAATTTTTAGACGAATCAAGATGGCTTTTTCAAGTTGTCGAACGCGTTCACGGGTAATGCCCAAAAGTTCACCAATCTGTTCTAGTGTTTCCTTTCGGTCAAATAAGCCAAAACGGCGTGAGATAATTTCACGTTCGCGGTCTTGTTCGATCACCTCCAAAATGTCATCTACGGCTTGCTTTAAGCTGCCTGCCATATCTAGTTGGTTGGTTTCGCTCATCTCGAATTTAGTTCCTTTCGGCCTCACCACTGCTATGTTTCTATAAGGTTATGATTTACATTATATAACAATGTATATTCAATGTCAAACACATTTTCCCATATAATTTATTATAGCACATACTAGACGCTTATGGTAAATGGTATTTTCGGACTTTATTGTAGTAAAAAAGTATGCCCTGCCTTGTCATAAATACAGGCATTGTCAACAATTACTCTATTGAGGGAAGTATTTCAGGCTTGCATCAGTCGGGCAAGCGCCACTTTGGATGCCTTGTGAGTCGTCGTTTGCAATATGATACACCAGCTCGGCATTCCTTACGGCCCTTCCCTCTAAACAATAGCGAGTTATTGGTACAGTATCGTCTACTGCTTCCTCGCTAGGTTGGGTAGGTAGATTGGCACGGCCAGCTGATAAATCTATTGGGAATGTGCCACCTTGCGCTAAAAAGCTGTCGATGGTGGATTGGCAATTCGACGATGGAACGCCGTCGCAATCGGCCGTTAATGTGGTGCCGCAGCCACCGCTAGCGCTACTATAGCAAATAGGGCCAGGCCATAAGGTGTTGGTAGTGACCGTTCCGGGTATGTGGACTTTTGCACCATTGCCACTTCCTGCCAAGGCACAGCTACGCGATATATCCTGCACCGCGCTGTTGCAGGAGTATAGGAATAGTTCAACGTTTTGTGACGGAGTGAGCCCCGTATAGGGCAATGAGACGTGTGCGATGGTGGCATTTGTATACGGGATGATAGATACAGCACTTGACGAAATAAAGCCCGTGCCAGCCATGTTTCGAGTGTAGGAGCTGTGAAAGCTCATATAGCTTTCAAGGCTCGACGAGGCAATTTGTAGGTCGCTTTTGACGGCGTTGATTGCCCCGCGATCTTGCCATGAGTTGTAGCTAATGACAGAGATCGTTGACAAAATTCCAAGTATTACAATAATCACGATTAGTTCGACCATAGTAAAACCGTTTATTCGAGCAAACATATACCTCTATTTAAGCACAAGTATCGTGCCAATGTTAGCGTTTCGCTCTAGGTCGGCGTTTTGCCTTGGTGGGTGCGTCAGCGAGTAGCTGCTTTGCTTGCGCGTGGGTGATAGACGTTGGCTCGGTATCTTTTGGAATCTTGGCATTTTTCTTGCCATCGGTAATATAGGGGCCAAAACGGCCATTTAGCACTTTAATACCGTCGCCAAAGTCGGCAATATTTTTCTCGGCCTCGGCTTTTAGTTTGGCAGTATATACCTCTTGAGCCTCCTCAAGGGTAATGGTGTGCGGGTCGAGTGGCTTTATGCTCACAAATAGTTTCTCTACGACAATATACGGGCCAAACCGGCCAATATTTGCTTTGATATCTTTTCCGTCACTTGTTTGCCCTACGAGACGAGGCAGTTGAAATGCCTGCAGGGCTTGTTCTATAGTAACGGTTTCGATCTTTACACCTTTAGGCATAGGGGCAAATTCGGGTTTTTCGTCGTCGTCGGAGCTGCCGCGCTGCAACATGGGGCCAAACCGGCCAAAGCGCGCAAAAATGGGCTTGCCGCTTTTTGGGTCGATACCAACTTCTCTATTGGCACCAACTTTACTACGGTCGATATCACCAGATTTAGCGATGAGCGCATGGAATGGGCCGTAAAAATCTTGTAGCATGTCATTGCGGGCCAGCGTATCATCAGCAATATCATCGAAATGTTTCTCTACGCTGGCAGTAAAGCCGTAGTTGACGACTGGTTCAAAGTGATCGGTTAAAAAGTCGGCGATGAGTTCTCCGGCTGGGGTTGGTACGAGTTTTCCCTTGGTCGAGCCGGTTTTTTCCTGAACAACTTCGCGCGAGATTGACTCTACCTCTGCGTCTGCCGAAACTGCAGGTACATAATGAAGTACAATCACATTACGTTCTGCGCCTTCGCCATCACCTTTTTCTACGTAGCCTCGAGTCTGGATGGTATCAATAATAGTAGCGTAGGTGCTTGGTCGGCCAATACCGAGATCTTCGAGCTTTTTCACCAGGCTACCTTCGGTGTAGCGGGCTGGTGGACGAGCGAATACTTCCCTCGCCTCTATTTCAGAGACGCCTAGTTCATCGCCAGGTGTCACGCTAGGCAGAAGTTCATCTTTGCCACCGCCGTATACCCGTAGAAAACCATCGAATACCACCACCTCGCCTTTTGCTTCAAACGTCGCGTTCACGTCGCCAGACAGTGAACCTGCGATCGATATAGAGATCTTCGTTTTTTCAAGCTTGGCTGGTGCCATTTGGCTGGCTAGAGTACGTCGCCGAATTAGATCGTACAGTTTTTGGTCGTATTCATTGTTGCTTGCCGTCTCGCGTGTGATATCTGTAGGGCGAATGGCTTCGTGGGCTTCCTGCGCGCTGGCATTCTTGGTTTTGTACTTGCGAACAGTTGAATATTCAGGCCCATAGAGTGACTTGATAAAATCAGTCGCCGCGGCGATAGCTTGCCCAGACAGATTGACGCTATCGGTACGCATGTAGGTAATCTTGCCGTCTTGGTATAGCTTTTGGGCTGCCGCCATAGTAGCCTTGCTGCCGTAGCCTAGCTTGGAGTTGGCTTCCTGTTGCAGGGTACTGGTAGTAAACGGCGCTGCCGGATTGCGTGTGCCTGGTGTTTTTGCAACTTCGCTGACAGTGAATGGTGCGTCGGCTATGCGTTCTAGAAACTTCTTTGCATCTGTTTCATTTGAAAATCGTTCGGTCAGCTCTGCCTTAAATTCTTGGCCGTTGTGGTAACACATGGCTACTACTTTGAATTCGCTGCTGCCTTCAAAGCTAGAGATTTCACGCTCGCGTTCTACGAGTAGTCGTACGGCTGGGCTTTGTACGCGGCCAGCACTCTTGCCGCCTGGTACCTTCTGCCAGACAACTGGGCTTAGTTCAAAGCCCACAATACGGTCGAGGATTTGTCGAGCTTGCTGCGCGGCAACCAGTTTCATGTCGACAGTGCGTGGATTTTTGACAGCTGCTTCTATGGCACTTTTGGTGATCTCGTGAAATACAATTCGCTTGGTATTTTTTACGTCGAGCCCCAATACATCACATAGATGCCAGGCTATCGCTTCACCTTCGCGGTCTTCATCGGTTGCGAGCCATACGGTATCGGCCGTTTTGACGGCTTTTTTTAATTCGGTGATTACTTTTTTCTTTTCAGGATCAATCTCGTAGGTTGTTGCAAAGCCATTTTTTATGTCAATCGGCGGTGTGCCGTCTTTGGTTTTTTTTGCAATGCTGCGGATATGACCCACGCTTGAAAGTACCGTGAAATCTTTTCCAAGGTATTTTTCAATGGTTTTGGCCTTTGCAGGGCTCTCTACTATAACGAGATTTTTGCTCATACTGTATTTCTATTGTAGCTAAACACAGTTGCCTATACTACCCGTCGTTTGGATAAAATGCAAATTTACCGAGTTACTACCAAGATTTTGGTGGGCAGTAGGAAATGGTAAGTGGGTACAATGGTTATGCTTTAGCCATGTGAATACCTGTGGTATAGTTGTCGCAAATGAAGGTTCATGAAATGCCACCTCTTGCTTTCTCTCGTGAAGGCGATTCATATCTTTCGGTAGATTGTGCAACGCTACCACCGAAAGATGTATATGCGCTATTGCAGGTAATCGTGACGCATAACATACAGGTTGTAAAGTTTCCCACCGAAACAAGCAGTACTATTGAATTACGGATTGGAGATGGCAAACCTCGGGAGTTGCATATTGAAGATGTTTCACTATGGATGGACGGCATAACAGGGGTTGAAATACGGACACAAGCCGGCGAACAGAAATTAGGCCGTACATCCGCATTGTTACTGACGCTCGAAGCAGGTACAGACCCTGCAGACGTTGAGCAGCAATTACGGCAATATTTTGAAGAAATGTATCAGCGGCGCAACGACAATGAAGTTGCCATTCGCTCGTACTAATGACGTGAAACTAGCGTATGGTCCATTGGTTGGCGCCGAGTGAACGAATAGTGCCCGCGATTTCCATCATAGTGAGTGCGGTAGCAAATTCGCGTGGGTCAGCGCTGGTGGCCTGGAGTAGCGCATCGCCGTCGCGCACGCCCTGCCCTAGTAGCTGAATAATCGCAGTTTCTAGTGGAGTAGTGCCCAGCGCCAAACTAGCTTGTGGGAGAAGCAAATCTGGCGCGATCATCTCTAGTACATCGAGATAACTTGTGATGGGCGTCGCGCCCTGTTTTAGCAGTGCGTTGCAGCCAGCACTCAGGGGACTCGTAATATTCCCAGGTACTACAAAGATCGTTTTGCCTTGTTCAAGGGCGTGCGCAGCAGTATTTAGGGTTCCGCTGCGTGCGGCTGCCTCGGTGATAATAATCGCGTCGCTGAGGCCGCTGACGATGCGATTTCGTTCTAGAAAATAGTGTGGGCGAGCTTCTTCACCTGGCTGATATTCACTCAAAATTGCGCCGCCATGCGTTACAATTTCTTGTGCCAACCCTTGGTGGGTCGATGGATAGATACGGGGCAAGCCGCAGCCAAGTACGGCCAAGGTGGTACCGCCTGCTTCTAGGGCTGCACGATGCGCGAGGCCGTCTACACCTAGGGCAAGACCGCTTACTATGACAATGCCACGACTGGCTAACTCATACGCTAATTGATGGGTTACCTCTTTGCCGTAGGTGGTTGGTTTGCGTGTTCCAACAATGGCAACACTTGCACTACGCTGTGGCGGCAAGGTTCCTATATAATCTAATGATTTTGGAGCATTAGCAATATTAGATAGTATCTGTAAGTATTTACTCTCATCTGGTGATGTTGTATTGATTTTCATAGAAAAGGTTTTAAAAAGTATTGACTTTATGTCAAATGCATGCTAATATGATGCATGATTGGTTGAAATTACCCTCTTTCAGAGGTTCAACCAAAAGCACCTTATACCCCCTATTCTAACAGAATCTAGCTTAGCTGGATTCTACGTTAGAGTGTGTATAGTGGCCCGTGGCAGTAATCTACCCTCCACTTCCACGAGTACAAGGTTCGTCCTGAAACACTATACGCATACTAACCCCTTTAACCCTTTTTCATTGGGTATATC
>JAGOVX010000062.1 GCA_018060465.1 Candidatus Saccharimonadota bacterium
GGGTATATTGCGGAGCTCAATGGCCATGGTAGGGACAAGACAGAAGTCGTTGTTTGGCGCATCGAAAGAGAGCGATACGGAGCAATAGTTGCGTTTGATTTTTTGGATACTGAGCCGCTCGCTAGGACAATCCGCGATATACTAGATACCTATGGAACAACAAACGAAAATCCCCATGAATGAAGAATTAGTGCGGCAACTGGTCCGCCAACTCAAAATCATTAATTTTTGGATCACTCTGTTTGGCAGTCTGATCGTCATAACCTTGCTCATCGTCGGATTTTTGGTTTTTCGCGTGGTGGTGTTTGCACGCAACACTGAACGGCAAGTAAACGAACTTCAACAGAAAACGACCCAAGCGTTGAATATCAGGGACGATTTGTGTCAAAACTCCATACTAAGCAGCAGCCGCTACTGTAAAGACTAACCAAATCACTCCAAGAGTCGCGGCATCGTAGGAGCACGCAACGTATCTGCCGAGTGGGAATGCTTGCGAAAATTATTATACTATGGTACCTTGTTATGGAAAGGTAGCTTTAACAATGCCGGATAATAAAACAATAGATACCGATTTTACCCCACTCCGCAAGGGCTTGCTCGAATTTGCAGTACTTAGCGCCATATCAAAACGAAAGGTTTACGCTGCGGACATACTTGAGCGACTTTCTCGCACGCCGTTTAGCACAAGTGAAGGTACGCTCTACCCGCTCCTTTCGAGGCTCAAACGGGAAGAATGCCTGGCCTATGAATGGGCTGAAAGTGAAGCTGGTCCCCCTCGAAAATACTACAGCCTGACAGTAAAAGGCAGGGACCGGTTGGCGCAACTACATGAGTACTGGAATGAACTATATACAAGCTTAGAAGCATTAGGAGGAAAACGGTGAAAAAGGTAGTAATGGTAAACCTGAACGGTAGAGCATATCAGGTTGAAGAGGATGGCTATAATGAGCTCAAATCTTACCTGGAGAAAGCCGGCAAAACGCTCGGTAGCAACCCGGATAAAGAAGAGATAATCGCAGATATCGAACAGGCTGTAGCCGATAAATGTGATGGAGAGCTGGTGGGTGCAAAAAATGTTGTATCCACGGAAGCTGTAGGGCGAATCTTGGGAAAAATTGGGCCAGTTCAAGAGGGAAGTGACGATGAAAACATTCAGCTGCAAAGTGTGGCGGATGCCCAGCGTAAACTTTATCGTCTGCCAAAAGAGGGCAAGATCGCTGGTGTTTGTGCAGGACTGGCGGCGTATTTTGGTACAGACACTACCATAATGCGGCTGATTTTTGTCATCCTCGTGTTTGTCACGCAGGGCATCATGATCTTGGTGTACCTGCTCCTTGCGATTGCAATGCCAGAAGCAAAAAAGCCAGAAGATATTGCAGAAGCATACGGTAGGCCAAACACTGCAAAGGAAATAGTGGGGCGGATAAAGGATGCGGCGACAGACCGAGATACGGTACAACGTATCGGGGATGTCATAAACATTGTCGGCAAGGCTATAGCCAAGTTGCTCATGTATATTTCGGCTGTAATTTTTGGCTCGCTATCACTCCTCTGGGTGTGGTTAATCGGTACGATTGGTCTTGGCGGTGCTCAGCTCCATGCTGAACTTGCTGCGCTGAATGGTATCAAGCAGATTGTCTTTGTGACCGCAGTGTATGTCGTCGTTGCAATGCCGTTTTTCATCACGGTACGAGTCATGGAACGTATCGGTCGAGAAGAATATAAATCTAGGGGCGACGACGTAGTCTATGGCACACTGGTTGCAATGATCGTGGCTGCAACAGTGGTGATTAGCGCCTATTTCTCGGTATACACTAATACGGTAGGGACGTACCTAGATAACAATAATGGACAGTTCCAGATTGGCTCACACGTGTATTGTGTCGATGAAGCCAAATGTGGCGATGGCGCACACTAGCGCCCTCAATAGTCAGCCGTTGGGATGGCGCTATAAACCGAGAGTCGGATGCAGGATACGCCAGAGCTATTGCAGCGGGGTAAGGTCCCCAAAGAGGGCGGACATACGGCCGTATTGCAAAATTTGTGCAAATGTGCTATTGTACTTATACCGAAAGGTGAGGCAATATTATGAGACCAATCAGAACCATTATTTTTCTCCTTGTATGTATCGGGCTGCTCGTCGTGGCATTTTTGCTCATAAAAAATATATTTACGACGAGCACCGTGCCCCCTACATCAGAGATAAAGCTTACATCCTATGCCCGTAGCGGTACAAGCGCACAATATTTTGTCGACGGTCCAATTGTTGCCAATCAATCACACAGGGCAATGAGGATTAGCATTGATGCAGAAACGAGCAAAATTGAGCTCATCGATGGCTATAACAATACAGTTATTCGCCAGGACGTATTCCCAAACACAGTAGAAAGCTACCGCGCGTTTTTGGCGGGGCTCGAGACATTGGGTTTTGACAATGGAATAAAGGACTCGAAGTCAACAGAAGCCGGTAAATGTCCGTTGAGAAAAAGATATGTATATTCCATGACGAACGGCAGCAGTCAGGTATTTCGGTACTGGTCGACATCTTGCGGGAAGGGAACCTCAGGCGCCCAGGTAGCGTCAGTTCAGACGCTTTTCCGGCGACAAATTCCGTCGGCAGTATACAATGATGTATACCGACAGTTTGAAGTTGATAATTAAATTTGTCGGTAGAAAGCACTTGGCTAGTAGTGATAAAGGCAATTGTATTTGATCTATACGGCGTACTTGGGCTAAATGGATGGCAAAGTTTCAAAGTAAAGCACTTTAGTGATCGCCCGGAAGATTGGCA
>JAGOVX010000033.1 GCA_018060465.1 Candidatus Saccharimonadota bacterium
GCTGGAACTAGCGAGACGACAATGGGCGCACGGTCTGATCTACTAGTATGTATTGACGTCGACCGTACGATTTTGAATACAACCCATGTATTCGAGCTTTCGGTTCAGGCACTGGCACAGCTTGGTGTTGATACAGACGTAGTGCAGACCATTGTACGTGATGAAGCAAAATTTCGCGGCAATGCCTTTGATTTTATTTCTGAGGTTCACGCACGCAGTGGAATAGAGGTGTCGCTTGAAGATGTAGTAGCGCAAATTTTGCATAACATCGCGCAAAATGGTGACACAATCGATAGTCTATTTGCGGACGGAACTGAGCACTTGATAGATGTGGTTCGGAGTATTGGTGCCAAGGCACTTCTGTTAACCTATGGTGGTATTCACACGCAGCGCATGAAACTGATGTTGGTGGAGGAAGCTATGAAACATTGGTTTGGCCAGGACGAAATGATGCCATGGATGATACTTTCACGCAAGGGTCAGTATAAAACACAGTGTATTGCGGACGCCTACGATGATGCATCGCAGCAATTCGATATTTCCGCGCTTGCCAATGTTGCAGGGGAAACGGGTAATTTAGAGGTTTTGCGTGACGCTGTGCTGCATGAGGCCGTTATGCTAGATGACAAGGAAGCTGAAGTTGCAGCGACAGCTAGTGAACATGTGCGTGGTATTTTGATCGCCGTTGCAGAACAAGGCGATGATCAGCCTGGTAGAACAACCCTGCGCGAGGCAGCCAAGATACTGCACAGCGAATGATTCGAGAAAATGGAAGTACGTAGTGCGTTCTTGACTTCGATACCAAGGCTGTGCGACTATAGCTACTATGAAGACTGAAAAGAAGCGCACTACTACAACTAAAAAAAGTTCGTGGCTGGCCGAGTTCCAGACGAGTAGGGATGTAAAGGATGCTCTGTTGATCGTTTCGTTGATTGCTAATCTATTTGTACTATGTTTGTGGATCGCACTGCAGCTGACATCGCGCTACGATGATGCATTAGTATCGTTCTTTATACATCGCTAGACCTAGCGTGGCTATAGCAAAGGTACCCCCACATGTGGGGTATTTTTTATGATATTTGATGATTATCCACAAAACTGTGGATAACTATAGTGAGCACTACAGAAATAGACAAAAAACTACTTGTCAGTGGGTAGATGTGGGTAGTATAGTGAAGTCAGTGGAAAAAAGTGGGTAGCACCCACCAAAAAATAAACACCCACTGTACACTAAAAAACTATCAACCCTAATCGCTCCCTAAGAAGGGGCGGGAAAGCCCAGACGCTACGAGAGAGCATGGACTATTTCGAACGCAAGCTAGATGATAAACGTCGGTTGACAATGCCGACTGAGCTTCGAGATGAATTTGCTACCGGTGTCGTGCTTACCCGAGGGTTCGGAAACTACTTGCACCTATATCCTCAACAGATATGGGACAAGGAAGTCGAACCAGCTTTAGGAGGCAGCATTCTAGACGAGAAGACTGCCGACCTAAATGTGCGATTTCGGCGCGGTAAAACAATGGCTGAGCTTGACCAAAAACAAGGTCGAGTGACAATCGAGCAGCATTTACTCGACTATGCGGGCATAACCCGTGATGTCGTGGCTGTACGAGCAGGTGCCTATTGGCGTCTGATGGCTGCTGAAACTGCTGCAAGTTAGTGCACGAGAACATCCACGCACATTAACAAAATAAAAAGATACCTCGAGACCACCTATCCGGGCAGTACCCGCAGTGGAAAGGGCAACACACGAAACAAGCCTTGTACCTTCCTCTAAAAAACACCTCCCAAAAAACTCCACCTCACACATAAGTCTCTCAAACATTCTTTAGGACCGGTGTGATTTTGCACTGCAGAACCCCGAACTACAACCCTAAAGAACGTTACTTATACACAAAAACAAACAAAACCACAAAAACAAAAATGCGTGGTTCCGCCTGGTTAGGTGATCTCGATCTCATTACGCTTCTACTACGGAAGCATAATGGGCTCTGCTGTAACACGAAATGCGTGCTATAGTGGGGATAATGAGTATTAAAGAACATCCACCACAACATGTTCATGTTCCTGTTCTTTTAGAGAAAACGCTGGAATATCTGCGGCCGCAAGAAGGCGAAAGCTATCTTGATGTAACGGCGGGGTATGGCGGGCATGCCCGACGCGTTCTCGAATGTACGAACAACTTTTCCGACGCCGTATTGGTTGACCGAGACCAGATGGCGATTGAATCGCTTGACGATTTAGCACGGAAAGGTACGTTGCTCGTACAAAATGACTTTGCAGATGCGACTGAAGCACTTGTAAAGCAAGGCAAGACTTTCAATATGATTCTTGTGGACCTAGGGGTGTCATCACCACAGCTAGACTATGGTCATCGAGGCTTTTCTTTTACCCATGATGGTCCGCTTGATATGCGGATGGATCAGGGGTCTGGTCGGAGCGCCGAAGTATTGGTTAATACGTTACCTAGCAAAGAGCTAGAGCGTATTCTGGTACAATACGGCGAAGAACCGCGCGGGTCGGCACGACGAATTGCGAAGGCAATTGTGCAGCACCGCCCGTTTACGACTACAAAAGAATTAGCCGATGTGATACTAGCAACCCATCGTGGCAAATGGCAAAAAACCCATCCAGCCACGCGTACCTTTCAAGCTTTACGGATTGCAACCAACGATGAGTTGGCGCAAATAGAACGTATGTTACCGCTGCTACCGACACTGCTGACAAAAGGCGGTCGGCTTGCAGTCATTAGCTTCCATAGCCTGGAAGACAGACTGGTAAAACGTTTTATGAAAGAGCAGGCAAGTGCTGGCTATGAAGCCGAGCTCGCATTGCTAGAGAAGCGTGCAATCAGTGGAGCAACCGAAGATGTTCACAATCCGCGTGCGCGTAGTGCTAAACTTCGCGTAGCAGTGAAAAAATAAACAAAAACACAACAGGAAAGGGGCATACAAAATTTATGCCAGTCCACATTCCCGTACAGGATCGTTCCGAAGACGTTAAGGTCGTCGTACGATTCAAATAAACTGCTTTTGGCAATTGGGCGCCTAGTTTTTACCAGGCGCCCGCCAAGAACAGCGCGCGAGAAAAAATAAAAAACAAACACAAAAACCACCACACATGTCACAATATTATTCCACCACCACCTACAATCGACGTCGGCAAAACTGGAACCGCAACCAAAACAGGGTAGCCTTCACATCGAGTATCAAACTTGGCCCAGTCACACATACAGTGCTTGTTGCGCTGATGATTACTGTACTCGGCTTGATATACTTGACTCAGGCAACCAAAGCAACTGCGTACGACTACAAGGCGCAGCAGGTTGACAGTAAAATAGCCGAGCTCACAAGCGAAAAAACAGACTTGGAAGTAGAAAACGCACGTTTGACTGCGCTTAACACTGTTCGCAACAGTAGCGTTGCACGCGCCATGACTACCTCAAAACAAAGTAGCTTTGTAAATAACTAATAAATTCTGAGAGTGTATGCTGCCACAATTTCGTCAACATAGTCGCGTTCGTCTGCTTGCCATTAGCTGCCTTGCACTAATGGCAGTCTTTGCGGTGCGGCTATTTTATCTGCAAATCGTAGAGCATGATAAATACACTATTTTGGCGGATGGCGAGCAAATAAAACGACTTACAATTCCAGCCGAGCGTGGTGAGATATACATGATGGACAACGGCACACCGGTAAAGGTGGTGTTGAATTCAAAAGTATATACCGTATTTGTTGACCCTGCGTATGTAGATAAAAAATCAGAAATTATAAAAGTGTTGCAAGAAGTTGCCGGAGGTAATACAATCGATGGCTTCGAGAAGCTACTAGACAAAACCAAAACACGGTATCAAGTTGTTGCGCACAATGTGACCAAGCGACAGGCAGAACTAATCAAGAAACATCATTTAAAGGGAATTGGGTTTCAGGCAGTTTCAGAACGAATTTACCCTGAGAAAAAGCTCGGTTCGCAGATACTTGGCTTTGTAAATTATGAGGGTAAGGGCCAATATGGTATCGAAGAAAAAATGGATGATCAACTGCGCGGTAAGGACGGCATACTGCAATCTGTTACTGACGTAGGTAATGTGCCACTTACGATCGGAAATCGAAATATTGATATTCCTGCGAAGAACGGAAAGGGAATTGCTTTAACTATCGATCGTAATGTTCAGGCTTACGCCGAGCAAGCATTGTCGAGTGGTATAAAAAAGCTCGGGGCACCCTATGGAAGTGCGGTGGTGATGGATCCGCAGACGGGAAAAGTGTTGGCCATGGCGAATATACCGAGCTATGACCCGTCGAAGTACGGTGCAGTAACTGATGCGCATACCTTCAATAATGGCACGATTAGCGACCCGTACGAACCTGGCTCGGTTATTAAAACATTTACGGTAGCCGCCGGTATCAATACTGGTACGATTACTCCGAATTCTACCTACAACAACACCGATTCGATACGCGTCAACGACCGAACAATTGTGAACGCAACAAAAGGTCAAACTGGCATTATTACCTTTGATCACGCCTATACTTGGTCGCTTAACACGGGGATGGTGACTATTGCAGAGCGCATGGGCAACGGGTCAATCAATAGCAAAGCACGTGGTGTAATGTATGATTATTTTCACAATCGCTTTCATCTAGGTCAAAAAACAGGCATTGAACTGGCCAACGAACAGCCTGGCATCATTGAAAAGCCTGATACCGGCGACGGTGATGCGGTACGCTACTCGAATATGTCATTTGGACAAGGTCTTGACCTGAATATGGTGCAAGTTAGCTCGGCATTTTGTTCTGTGATAAATGGAGGGAATTACTACTATCCAACAGTTATTGCGGGGCAGGTAAATCAAGCGGGTGAATTTATGGCGGCGCAGCCTAAAGCTCCAGAAAAAAATGTTATTTCAGCCTCGGCATCAACGCAAGTTCGCGACATGGCCGTTCGTGCACGAAACACATTTTACGCCAAGCACGACAAGCCAGGCTATATGATTGGCGGGAAAACAGGAACCTCGCAGGCCATTATCAATGGAGAATATTCATTTGATCAAACCACGGGCACCTACCTAGGCTTTGGTGGTGATTCCAAGCCAAGGTATGTCATAATGGTACGGGTATGGCGTCCGAATATTGCCGTGGAAGCTCAAACCGTCATCCCGATTTTTACCGACATCTCCAACTGGATGATTGATTATTTAAAATTAGAACCGAAAGGCTAAAGTGAGGCTACTTGATATGCAATATCTGACGAACGGACTAAGCCATATGGCTATGCTGGGGGTTGGCGCGTTTACGCTCGCTATGGCATTAACACCTGTCTATACCTACGTGGCGTACCGTTATCGTTTTTGGAAGAAACAACGAACCGAAAGTGTGACCGGTGAAAAACTGGAAGTATTTACAAAACTGCATGCCAATAAGTTTCGTCGTAATATCCCGACAATGGCAGGGATTATAGGGGTTATAACGATCCTTGTATTCACATTGGCATTCAATCTCGACAGAGGCCAGACATGGCTGCCGCTTGCTGCCTTGATAGGGGGTGCAGCCGTTGGCCTACTAGATGATATTATAAATATTCGCAGCAATGGTCGTGGTACGGCAGGTCTACGTTCAAGCATTAAATTTGCAATGATCATATCGCTTGGTGTTGCGCTAGGCTGGTTCTTCTTTGCGAAGCTTGGCTTTAGCTCGCTACATATACCATTTGTGGGAAGTGTCAGCTTGGGCTGGATGATTATCCCATTGTTTGCCTTTGTGGTAACGGCAACGGCGAATGCAGTAAATATTAGCGATGGCCTGGATGGATTGGCTGGAGGGCTATTGACGATGAGCTACGGCGCATTTGGCGTAATTGCGTTGCTTCAGGGCCAATTACTGCTAGCGGCATTCTCTTTTACGGTAATTGGCGCGCTGCTGAGCTACCTGTGGTTTAATATCTACCCTGCACGCTTTTTCATGGGGGATATTGGCAGTTTTGCCTACGGCGTAAGCCTGGGTGTGATAGCGATGCTGACCAACTCGCTGTTCCTTCTTCCGATTATCGGCATTTTATTTGTGGTTGAAGCAGGTTCGAGTTTGCTGCAGATTATTGCAAAGCGCGTGTTCAAGCGGCGAATCTTTATATCTGCACCGATTCATCATCATTTAGAAGCGATTGGGTGGCCAGAAGTGAAGGTAACGATGCGCTTTTGGGTTATCGCTGCCATCGCTGCAACATTTGGTGTCATGCTGGCTGTTGCGGGAGGTCATTTGTAATGATGGACGCCCTAAAGCGTGCGGTACAATTTTCACTAGAAGGGGTGCGAAAGCACAAGCCCGACTATCAAATACCGCTGTATATGGGTTTACTGATGCTACTTGGTTTGATTGTTATGTATGCGATTGGGCCACAGCGTGCGCATGTGTTGAACATGGCCTATGCGACTGATTTTTATAGTTCAACCTACTTTTTTACAAAACAGGCCATTAGTTTGGCGATGGCGGTTGCGGTGTTTATAGTGATGGCGAAATTGCCATATTCGTATATTGTAACGCACGCAAAGACGATATTTATGGTGGGGATTGGATCGTGTGTTGTCTTGGCGCTTGCTTCATTTGCACATTTGGGTATTGCTCAGTGTAGCCTTGGGGCATGTCGCTGGTTCGATCTTGGGCCTTTTGGTAGCGTACAACCGGCAGAGGTACTAAAGCTTGGGCTTGTGCTGTTTGTGGCCGGATTTTTAAGCTATCGCATACGAATGGGGCTGGTGAATGATTGGTACAAGACACTTATTCCGCTGGGCGCGATTATGGCTGTAGTTGTGTTCTTTATTATTGGGCTTCAAAAAGACATGGGCACAGGCATTGCGATGATTGGCATTGTCGCGAGCATGTTGGTAGTTGCAGGAGTCAAGCTGCGTGTCGGGTTGATGCTTGTTGGTATTAGCGTCCTTGCGGGAATACTGTTGATACTGATAGCGCCGCATCGCTTGGACCGAATAAGTACATTTTTGGCTGGTGATACTATTGAAGATTCGGCTGCGAGTTATCACATTGCTCACGCCAAAATTGCTATTGGTAGTGGCGGTTTGCTTGGCGTCGGGATTGGTAATAGCGTACAGGCAACTGGGTATTTGCCAGAAGCAATCAACGACTCGGTATTTGCAATCATGGGTGAAACATTTGGGTTTGTTGGCTTGATTGTGGTGTTGATATTGTTTACGGCGCTACTTATGCGGCTATTACTTGCGGCTGATCGTTTGAATGGTGTAACAGAACGGTTGATGGTGGCGGGTGTCTTTGGTTGGCTGGCATCTCATGTGGTGTTAAATATTGCCGCTATGACGGGCGTATTCCCATTGACCGGTATTACATTGCCGCTACTAAGTTTCGGTGGCACGAGTATCGTGTTTATCGCTGGCGCGTTAGGACTAGCGTTTCAATTATCTGCGTATACTACCCATGCAACTGAACAAGGAGGAGGCCATGAAGATTCTCGCCGTCGGCGGGGGGTCGGGCGGACACGTTACGCCAGTCGCCGCAGTAATAACTGAGTTAAAATCGCAATCACCAGGTAGTGAAATTCGCTATTGGTGTGACAACAAGTATGGTTCTGAAGCAAAAATGACCATGCGTGAACAGCATTCGGACGTGCAAATACGTACTGTGGTTGCAGGTAAATTTCGCCGATTTCATGCCATACCTATTTGGACACAGCTCGCAAATTTTCGTTCGATTGTGCTGCCAAACACTATTGATGTATTCAAGATTGGTATCGGCACGATACAAAGCCTTTGTAGGCTAGTGTGGTGGCGCCCAGATGTCATATTTGCCAAGGGAGGCTTTGTTTGCTTACCGGTAGGAATAGCTGCACATATACTGCGGATTCCTTTGGTGATACACGATTCCGACACGCACCCTGGTTTGACGAGTCGTGTGTTGTCACGATGGGCAGTTTCTATAGGCACTGGTGCACCACTAGAAAACTACAACTATCCTGCGTCAAAGGCGCATTTTGTCGGTATTCCGGTATCGAAACAGCTTGTTGTGCTCGGCGACAGCCAGCGGGCGGCACTAAAACAAGAGCTTGGACTTTCTTCTAGGCCACTCGTGCTCATCACTGGTGGTGGGCTGGGTGCGAAGCGCATTAATGATGCCACAGTGGCTGTAGCAGATAGGCTGGTAGCAGACTGCACGACACTACTAGTATGTGGCGTAGGTCAATATAGCGAGCTGCAGGACGCTGTGACACATCTTTCAGCCAAAGATTTTAAACTCGTACCTCACGTTGTAAGTAGCGAGTTCGTGCGGCTGCTGTCGGCTGCAGATATTGTTGTGAGTAGGGCAGGGGCGACAACAATGCTTGAACTGGCAGCACTAGCCAAGCCGACTATCCTTATACCAAATGCTCGACTGACGGGTGGTCATCAATTAAAGAATGCCAACGCCTATGAGAAAAAGCACGCAGCAGTGATTGTAAACGACGAGGCGCTGGAGACAGAGCCAGACGTGTTGGCAACTGCGATTCATGAGCTACTTGCTGATACGAGTATGCGTGAACGCCTGGCAACCGCGATTCATCAGTTTGCAACACCGCATGCGGCGCGCGACATGGCTAGGTTGATTCTGGCTGCCAAAAAGCATTAACATGATGTCGTATTTGATACAATAGTAGTCAGTATGTCGCGACTGTTACGAAAAAGAAACAATCACCAAGAAGTGCCCCGTCGACGCAGTATGTCACCAGTTGGGCAGACTGATAGTTCGCATCCAGCGGACAGTCGGTATGTTTTTCGGCGAAACCGTACGATTACCGGTAGCTCATCACAACAGATTGCCAGCACAAATGAGCTCCATGCCCACATTCGTTCACCGAGGGCCAATGTACACCATCTTGCACGTGCACGTCGGCGCTTGCTGTCGTATCTTGGTGGAGTTGTCGCGGCTGCCTTTATGCTGTATTTGTTGGTCTCTCAGCTGGTTGCGACCGAAACAGTACAGGTTTCAACAGGAAGCGAGTTGCACGCCAGTCAGATGAAGCCGTATCAGCAAGCGGCGGAATCATACTTTGCCTCACGCCCACTTGAGCGCTTGCGATTTATGATTAATCAACAGGATTTCCTTAACCATATGCAGGCAGTAAATCCAGAGGTCAAGCTATTGCATACCGATGCTGGTAGTGGCCTCGGTGAAATGTTGATTACTATTACACCGCGACAGCCTATTGCACGCTGGAGCGCAAGTGGGAGCCGTGATTATGTTGATGAAGCGGGTATTGTATTTCAACGTAATTACTTCGAGACGCCGAGTGTTGAGATTCGTGATAATAGCGGTATACAAACAGAGGGGAGTCAGGCGGTAACAAGCCAGCGCTTTTTGGGCTTTGTAGGGCGCGTGATAGGGCTTATGAAGAATGATGGATACACCGTGAAAACAGTTACATTGCCAACGCTTACAACCAAGCAAATTCGTATTACTATCGCTGGCACAACTCCGTACTTTACGCTTTCAGTTGATCGACCGCCAGCAGGGCAGGTAGAGGATATCATTCGCATACAACGGTATTTGCGCACAAAGGGAATTACACCAAAGTATGTCGATGTTCGAGTGCAGGGAAAGGCGTTCTACCGATAGCTAATGTCCCTGCTACTCTGAGAAGTAGTTCTATTTTTGTTCTATTTTAAATTACGAAAAAAACATATTAAAGCAGGGAACATATAAAAAAGCAAATACGTCAAATAGCAGGGAAAAAGAGTAGGGGGAAATAAAATTGAAAAAAAGCAAATATGCAATGATTGTTGTGTGGATAACTTGGCCGGTGCGTTGTTGTAAAAACATACGACTGGATGTACTTCCAGGGCATGTTCGTGATGGGCAGTTGCTACGATAGCAACTAATAACGGAACAAATATAGAAACAGCACGAAGTATATGGCCAACCGACAAAAAGTCCCCTGTTTAGAGTATAGGTAGACGCATACACATTCATCTTTGGTTACTATTATTAATGTCGTAAAAGATATATTGTGCGACGTTAAGTCTATAGTAACGTTACGACAAG
>JAGOVX010000063.1 GCA_018060465.1 Candidatus Saccharimonadota bacterium
TGCCGCTAGGAGTTTTAGTACTCGGTGTCGTAGTGTCAAATGTTGATCGCTATGCCTATGGCTACTACTACAGCAGCGATGCCTATACGAGTTACTCGCGCGACTTACGTGTACTATCGGATCGCATTAGCAAAATGCCCGCATCCGCTCATGTTACATTACTGGCAGCAACTGACGAAGTGAGTTTTTATCAAGCGTACTCGAAGCATCAACGCTCGGTAGCATCACTTGATGTAGTTTCAGCTAGCAGTACAGTACGTAGCGGTACAACTATTGCAACCCATACAGCACAACACCACATTTCTGCGATACCTACCGAAGTGGTAACCGATAAAACGGTACATACTGCCGACCGATTCTACCTCTACAAAAATAGCTCACACTAAGGTATACTGGAAACAGCTAAATAAAGGGAGAATCTATGGCTTTTGACCAAGTAAAAATGCTAAATGAGTTACGAAAAGCTCAACAAAAACTAAAAAAACAGATTGTTGAAGTAGAAGCAGGTGACGGTGCCGTTGTGGTGCGCGTAACTGGTGAGTTAAAGATAGATGATATTAGCCTAAATCCAGACTTGATTGATTTTGACGATATCGCAGAGCTAGAGCACTGGATTAAAATTGCAGTGCGTGACGGCCTTGCAAAAGCACAAGAAATTGCAGCCGAGACCATGAAGCCCCTAATGGGCGGCATGAATTTGCCAGGAATGTAAACCTCTACGCATCTTGCTGCATACGCACAAGAAATGTTGTTATGACACAGTTACTTCCAAAGGCACTAGAATCACTGATAGACGAGCTCGGTATGCTACCGGGTGTAGGTGCACGTACCGCCGAACGCTATGCATACTATTTGCTAAAATCAAATCAACATTCTGCGGCACAACTGGCGACTACAATAACCAAGCTTCATGATGGCGTAAAGCAGTGTCCTGCAACATTTGCGTTGATCGATGCATCCATGGATATTTCGCCGTTATATAGCGATGCAAGCCGCGATAAGAAAATAGTAGCCGTCGTTGAAGAACCACTCGATATTATTGCACTTGAACGAACAGGACAATTTAAAGGCACGTATCATGTGCTAGGTGGTGCGATTTCACCGCTTGATGGCATTGGGCCAGAACAATTGCACATTCCAGAGTTGCTAACGCGCATACAAGCCGATGCTGTGGAAGAATTGATTGTTGCCACTAATGCTTCGGTAGAAGGCGAGTCTACGGCATTATTCCTACAGAAATACATCAAAGATGCGGGTATCGACATAAAACTCTCAAGATTGGCACGTGGTATTCCGGTAGGCGTTGACCTAGAATATGCAGACCAAATAACCTTACAGCATGCGCTCGAGGGCAGACGAAGTTTTTAAAAAGCTTTACTTTTTGTTAAAAATTTGTATAAATATAAGCATTACTACATAGGAGGGAAACCAATGGAACTTCAACGATACCATTGGGTGGGACTTGCCTCAGGCGTGCCGTTATTCAGTGGCGCATGGCTGAGTGCATATTATAGCAACGTATGGCCGGGCATTATCGGCCTTGTGGTCGCCGCCATAGGTATATATATGGCAAATCGCGTCGAGCGACGCGCAGACCGCATGACACACATGATGCGTGGCGCAGCTGCCGGTGCACTTGCTGCTGTTGCAGCACGCGTTCTTGGCGCAGTTACTATGCTGATGATGAATGTTACACAAATCTCTAGCTTTGATGGCCCGAGCGACACATTTAGAGTCGTTCTAGCCGGTGCGCTTGTACCAACTATTGCGCTCGTTATTCTAGGTGCTGTTGTTGGTGCGATAGTTGCCGCAATTGAGCCTGAAGCTGGTGCAGGAGGTAAAAAATAATGACTGAAAAACAAATGTACAATTACGTTCGCGCCGGCCTAGTGGCTACTATCATTGTTCCGTTAGTTGTTGGCGTTTTTGGCTTAGGTGCAAAAGCCAATACTACAGGCAATTTTTCTGGCTATCTATCGGGTAAATCTAGCACATCGAGCGTCGTAGATGCTGGTAAAAAATCTATGGATACCAAAAAATCATCTAACGCAAAAAGTGATGAGTCCAAGGCAACCGATGGCAGTATTGCACGAGCACCGGCCACAAAAGCCGGAGAATACACTGTAAAATCAGGCGATACCTATGGCTGTATCGCCGAGAACTACTACGGCAGCTACGAAATGTGGCCAAAAGTGTATGAGCTAAATGGTGGATATCCTGGATTCGAGGAATATCACCTAGACGTAGGCGCAA
Source organism: Candidatus Saccharimonadota bacterium (assembly GCA_018060465.1). Classification (GTDB taxonomy): domain Bacteria; phylum Patescibacteriota; class Saccharimonadia; order Saccharimonadales; family Saccharimonadaceae; genus UBA1020. The sequence goes on from JAGOVX010000063.1 coordinate 2,254, forward strand.
AGCTTCAAATGCCTGCGGCGACAGCTGGCAACACAATGCCAAAAACAAACGTCTGTCAGTAAACGACATATATTTCATTACTAAGCCCGACATAGTGTACGGGCTTAGTTTTGTACTTTGCTATACTAATAGCAATGAATACCGCAAAAAGGCACACTATCATTCCGGCAGTCTGGGTAATGGTAAAAAATACACAAAATGAGCTCTATCTACTACGACGCGCTAACACTGGATGGAAAGATGGATGGTATATCGTGCCAGCTGGGCATATCGAGGCCGGTGAATCTCCACGACAGGTCGCAGTACGAGAGCTCCAAGAAGAAGTCGGTGTGTATACTACGGTAGACGATCTAAGCG
>JAGOVX010000034.1 GCA_018060465.1 Candidatus Saccharimonadota bacterium
ACGCTATACTTTCCAACAGATGTCCTGGACGCTCTATCTGATGAAAAAGCTGTTTAGGTACTATTTTTTTAACCACTTTTCGAAAATTGCTTGTATGTGACATAGTGCTATTATATCTCTTTTTACAAATATAGTTTCGCATCTTGGCTTGCTATAATATGCATCATGAGTAGTTTTCAGCAATCAGTTCACTGGCAACACTTTCAAGAATCAATTGGTCGTACCACAATTTCTGATAGTGGCGACGGATGGAAGTATCTTGCAGTTGTTGAAAAAGGACGCCTTGGTTCTCGACTTTACGTGCCCTATGGGCCTATTGCCACCTCTGCCACGGCATTAGCCCACGCGCTTGCCTCGTTGACGGCAGCAGCCAAGGATATGCCGGTGAGTTTTATTCGGTTTGAACCTGATGGCCCGTTTTCACCCAGCGACATCGCTGCCCTAGGAGCCAGACGCGTTGCCAGAGTCCAGCCAGAATTTACCTCTATTGTCGACGTCACGCCTGATGAAGCCGCCATTATTGCTGCTATGTCACCTTCCAATCGTAATTTGCACCGAACCTATGCCAAAAAAGGCATCCAACTTCATACCACTACAGACCCTGCATCTGTCAGCAAGCTAACGACGTTATTGCACGAGGTAGCCAGCCATACGGGGATGCATGCCCATAGCGACAGCTATTTATCTTCTCAGGCAACCACCTTTTTCACAGAACACTGCGGACAGCTGTACTATGCACAGTACCAGGGTTCCGTAATCGCTGCGGCACTTGCCTACGATTACGACGGCGTGCGAACATATGCCCACGCGGCGGCTGACTACGAACATCGCAAGCTTGCAGCTGGAACGGTGCTTGTTTCACAAATGATACTCGACGCAAAACGTGCAGGAATGCGGGCGGTTGATCTGTACGGCATTTGGCCAAATGCCAAGCCTGGCACTCCCCACTACGGTATTACAAAATTCAAGCGCTCATTTGGTGGCAACGACGTAGCGCACAACGGCACATGGGAAGTCCCCACAAAACCTCTCTCGTATGCTGCCTACCGCGCAGCTACCTTGATTGCAAAAAAACGGGTGTAATCCCCTACTAGTTTTTAGAACCTTCAACGAGTCGCTGACCAACACTCACATGCTCGCTATCGCGCTGGGCGTAGTTCATGCCGAGTAGTACTACCATATCTTCTTGTTTTGCCCCGCGCAGCGTCACATCAACAGCAACGCTCGCATCAGACGCACCTTTGATCCCTGGGCCATCCTTTGCCCCTACCGCAATAAAATTGCTTGCTTTTGTCCATATGCTTCCGTATAGCGTATCTGAAATCGTCGCGTCTGCGACTACCAACAAGCGGCGGCGTGCCAAAATTTTCGCATCAGCCATGACCAGTTGCACCGAACGCTCATCCATTGCGCCATCAACCACGATGTCGTATAAACGATCGGTTGGTAAATATTCAAAATTTCCTGGTACATACTCAAGTCGTGCCACGCCCTCAGACAGCGTCTCGATTTTTACAGCCAATATGTACGCTGCTGCTACTGCCGCCGCGACGTTGTATGCATTTGCCGTTCCAATAAGGTGCGTGGCCAGCTGAAGGGTGGTTTGATGATCAACAACAAGTTCAATCTCGGTGCCTTTTCGGAAAAGCTTAATATTTTTTACTCTGGCATCGGCCAAGTCATCATTGCCAAAACTAATCGACTGATGCGGCACAACAAAGGCTCCTCTATCTTGCAGATCACTTGGCACCACTGTATAGGCAACCGGCTGCTGGCCTACAGCCGTCGCTACCTTTGAATCACCAGTTAGTACTGACATTTCAAGCGTGACTGTCGACAGCAAATGGCTATCAAGTACAGCCTGGTTTATTTCCATTATCACAAAATCAACCTTCTTTTTGCGGCCAAGTGATAAAAAGCGCTGCAATGCACCGGCTTTTGGCACATATACATCTGGCAAAACCTGTTGATTCACCATGCAAACTTTGTTTGTTAACACTAGTACACCATAGCCTGATTCCTGTAGAATCTCGCTTAAAAGTAACGCCGTCGTCGTTTTCCCATACGGACCGGCAACCGCGATTATCCGCAAATTCTTTGACGGATGTCGATACCGTGTTGCCGCAACTTTGGCACGTAGCCTTCCTAGCCTGCTCATTACCTATATTTTACACGCATGTGGGTATAGAAAGCAAAAGATTGCTCTTGGGGTGGTATACTAGATTTAATGATTATTTTGGGCATTGAAAGCAGTTGTGATGAAACCGCTGCGGCTATCGTTGAAGATGGACGTATACTTCTTTCTAACGTCGTTCAATCTCAGGTAGATATTCACGCCACCTACGGTGGTGTTGTACCCGAAATCGCCGCACGTAGTCATATCGAGGTTATCAACCCCGTAATCAATCAAGCAATGGCCGAGGCCAAAGTATCCTGGGACAACATAGATGCCATTGCAGTAGCGAATGCACCAGGTTTGATAGGCTCACTGTTAGTCGGATGCCTGGCCGCGGCCACCCTCGCCAAACTTCACAACAAACCGTTGTACCCTGTTCACCACGTCGAAGGCCACATCTACGCCAATTTTATTACCGAACATGCCACGTCATCATCAGCATCACCCCTTGCCCTACCCAGTGCCCAGCCAACATTCCCTATGCTAGCACTTGCCGTCAGCGGCCTGCACTCGCAACTAGTATTATTTCAAGATCACGGCGACTATCGTTTGCTTGGCCAAACGCTGGATGACGCCGTGGGCGAAGCATTTGACAAAGTTGCGAAAATTCTTGGCCTGCCCTACCCTGGCGGCCCTGCGATTGCCGCGCTTGCCATCCACGGCGATGCAAAAAAATATCAGCTTCCAACTGCAAAGCTTCAAAACCCATACGATTTTAGCTTCTCTGGCCTTAAGACAGCCGTTCTGAGGGCCGTTCAACGCGAAGTTGGTGTAGATCACACATTTCCATCTTTTGAGCTTGCAGCGCGCTTAAACGACGTTCAGCGTGCAGATTTTGCCGCGAGCTTTCAAAGTACGGCAAATGAAACCCTCGTTGAAAAGACTGTTGCTGCCTATCACGAATTTAATCCAGCATCAGTGGTAATTGCCGGTGGTGTGGCGGCAGATCTTGATCTACGAAAACGTCTGGCTGATAGCCTTCCTATTGCTATAGAGTACGCACCTCGAGAGTTATGCACAGATAATGGTGCGATGATCGCCAGTTTAGCCTACTTTCAAGCACAATTCGTCTCTCCTTGTAAACCTGAAAATCTTGAGGTATACCCGACATATTCAATGAAAACTACCGCCTGGAACACTAATGACTAGCTATTTTTCAGATCTAACCGCCCCAAAACTTGCAGAACTACTGCTATCTGATGGGGTTGGCGTGATCCCAACAGACACCGTTTATGGCCTCGTTGCTCGAGCTCATTCAAAAACTGCAATCAGTAGATTGTATTCACTTAAGTCCCGTTCACGACAACCCGGAACTACCATTGCTGCTTCTGTTGAACAGCTTCAAGAGCTGGGGTTCAATAATAGTCAATTATCAATCGCTCGCAAGTTCTGGCCAAATTCGATTAGCGTAGAGCTTTCCGCGGCTATGATTCCTGATTATTTGAAAACTGATCAAGCTGTAATGGCAGCTAGGATTCCAAACTCCCCTGCTCTGTTGGCTCTACTGAAACAAACAGGCCCTCTTATGACAACCAGTGCTAATGCACCCTACCAGCCTACGTCAACTACTATCCAAATGGCCTACGAGTACTTTGGTGATTCTGTAGATTTTTATGTAGATGGCGGAGATTTCACCCATCACGAGGCTTCTACCATCATCGGTATCTCACCCGAAGGTACAGTCACTGTCTTGCGGCAAGGCGTGGTAGCAATTCCACCCAAATAGTACGAATCAACTTGCTATCAGCCCGTCTCAGGCTATGTGCTATACTTGATAGTGATATAACTGAGGTCAATTTTTGACTTTTCACGTGAAAAGTATTGCAATATGAAACTTTCTAAAATCTACGAACCAAACAACTACGAACCCGATATTTACGCCCTCTGGGAAACGTCGAAGGCATTTGAACCAACCGGCAAGGGCGAGCCCTATAGCATTATTATGCCTCCGCCAAATGCCAACGGAAATTTGCACGTTGGCCACTCGTTAATGGCTGCCCTGGAAGACATTTTGGTGCGTTTTTACCGAATGAACGGCCGCGACGCTATCTATATTCCCGGTGCAGATCACGCTGGCTTTGAAACTTGGGTAGTGTACGAGCGAGAATTGCAGAAAAAAGGCAAGAGTCGGTTTGACTTTTCACGTGAACAATTGTATAGCCAAGTCTGGAACTTCGTAGAAGAACAGCGCGGCAATATGGAGCTACAACTACGCGCCCTCGGTGCTGGTGCCAGCTGGAACCATTTGGTATTTACACTCGACGAAAAGGTGATCAAGACAACCTACCAAACATTCAAGAAGCTTTGGGACGATGACCTTATATACAGGGGTGAACGCATCGTAAACTACTGTACTACCCATCAAACGAGCTTTGCGGACATTGAAGTAGAGCACAAAACTGAAAAAGGGAAGTTGTATTCGATTGCCTACCCAACCCTCGACAAAGTAGACGAAATCATTGTGGCAACTACACGTCCAGAAACAATGCTGGGGGACACTGCCGTGGCAGTGCATCCAGACGATGAACGGTACAAGCATCTTATCGGTTCTCATGTCTTGCTACCGCTTACGGATAGGGAGATCCCGGTGATTGCCGATGAATACGTGGATAGGGAATTTGGTACTGGCGCAGTAAAGATCACGCCGTCGCACGATCCAAACGATTTTGAAATGGGCAAGCGTCACGATCTCGAGCTGATTCAGGTTATCGACTTCGATGGACGCATGATCAACGTGCCGTCCCAGTTTGCTGGTCTAGCGGTAGATGATGCCCGCAAGCGCGTGCTTGCAGCACTCGAATCCCAAGAATTACTACGAGGCGAGTCAACGATAGAGCATGCTGTTGGCCACTGTTACAAGTGTGGCAGCACCATTCAACCCCTTGTCAAAGATCAGTGGTTTATGCGCACCAGAACCTTGGCCGATGCCGCCGCGCAAGCGGTTGAAAATGGCGATATACGTTTTGTTCCCGAAAGCAAAGGCAAGCAGCTCCTTCAGTACTACCACGATATTCGAGATTGGAATCTCTCACGTCAAATCCCATGGGGCATACCTATTCCTGCATTTCAAAACGTAAATGACCCAGAAGATTGGGTATATGATGAACGCGTTGACGAACCAACCATCCATATAGACGGCAAAACCTACCGACGCGAGGAAGACACCTTTGACACCTGGTTCTCTAGTGGTCAATGGCCCTTTATTACTACCGAGTATTTAGCAGGCGGAGACCTTGCCAAGTACTATCCAATATCTGTCATGGAAACAGGACACGATATCTTATACCCTTGGGTTGCTCGTATGATCATGCTCGGCCTTAACCGCACCGGCACCGTGCCGTTCAAAGAAGTCTACCTGCATGGGCTTGTTCTCGATGAACATGGCCAAAAAATGAGCAAAAGCAAGGACAACGTAGTAAATCCGATGGATGCATTGGCTGAATACGGGTCAGACGCCCTACGTATGGGCCTAGTTGCTGCCCGTAGTGCCGGTCAAAATCAAGCATTTTCTGTCAGCAAAGTAGTAGCCGGTCGCAATTTCTGCAATAAAGTATGGAATATTGCGCGGTATATAGAAGGGAAGTTGGGCGAAGGGTATCGCATGAAACACCCTGTGCCAGCTAGTTTGGCAGATCATTGGGTGATGCGTGAACTTTCTACTGCAGCCAGCACAATAGAGTCGCTCCTAGCTGACTACCGTTTTGCCGAGGCAGCTGATACGGTGTACCACACCGTATGGAGTAGCGTAGCCGACTGGTATATCGAAGCCAGCAAACAACAAGAGAACTCTGACATGATGGCCTGGGTGCTCGACACTACTTTGCGTCTTGCCCATCCATTTGCACCATTTGTCACAGAAACAATTTGGCAAACACTGCCATGGTACCGCGAGGGAAGCATGGTTATTGCCAGTACCTGGCCCAAAAAAGCCGAGTACGACGAAATTGCCGCAAGTGAGTTCGAGCGCTTGCAGGCGCTTGTCAGTGAAATACGATTTGTAACGACCGACCTACCCGCTGGAGGCCACTACCGCGTAGGCTATGGCAATGATAGTTTAGTTGCCGATAATGCCGCCCTAATACGGCACTTAGCGAGGCTGCAAGATGTCACGGCGATTAGCCAGCCCTCGGGCTTACGGCTCGCGTCATCGGGCAGGGAAGCATGGTTACTTATCGATGAAACAACGTTATATGAACATCAAACGAATCTAGAGATACGACTTGCCGAAGCAAAACAGCGCTTTCACACGCTTCAGGCACGAATCTCAAACGAAGCGTATATCAGTAAAGCTCCGGCCAGCCTGGTAGAAGCATCGAAAAAAGATCTTGAGGAGGTCAAAATGACCGTTCAGCGCCTCGAGAATGAGCTAGAAGTTATTGCCAAGTCCTAGGCTGGCATGTAGCAGCCGTCAAATCGATGCGCACCCCCACGGGTACTGCGATGCATGACATGCTTCTTCTGTTCTAAATAGCGCGGTGCAAGCTTTGGCTGATTCTGACTTTTCATTTCACTGAGCACTATGCGTTCTGCATGCGTATGTTCGTCGCCGCGAAACATACTTCCGGCAGATTCAGTAATACTCATTACAACAGGAACACCGATCAGGGCTGTTGCAAAGCTATCAAGCTTGGTGTCATGCACGGCAACTCCTACAAGCAGGAGTAGGCTAATACATGCGGCGTTTATAGTGGTGGATAAATAGTTCATGTGTGTGTTTTAGTGACGTTACAAGCACAATATTAGCATAAGCTTTGTAGAATGTCAATAGTCTGTTGTGGCTATGAATGGTGGTATCCGCTGCCGCGAGCGATTTCTTGCGCTCGATATATCTGTTCTACCAGCATCAATCGCACAAGCTGGTGCGGAAATACAAGATCTGACAATGACCAAACCATGGCTGCACGGTCTCGTAGCTCCTTCGTAACGCCGTATGCTCCGCCAATAATAATTGCAATGCGTTCTGACGAGACAAATCGTGTTTCGCATATAGCCGAAAGGGCAGGGGAGTCGAGCATGATACCGATTTCATCGAGTACTATCACATAGTCGGAGCTACCTAGGCGTGAAAGTATGCGCGCTGACTCGTCCTGACGCGCTTCTACGCCCTCGCGTGATGAATGTGGCAAAAGTACCCATTCAATGTTGAAGGGCCGTTTCAAGCGCTTCTCATAGCGTTCTATGCCTATCCGAACCCAGTCTTCATGCGTTTTACCAACCGATATGATGGTAATCAATGCTAAAACCGTAGTTTCTCAGCTGTCAAAGCCAATGCCTCATGATCTGGCGCGGCCTCTACACGCTGGGGATTATACATTTCTGATGATGAATCAAAGGGGATCACATGTACATGCGCATGCGGTACGTCTGTCCCAATAATCTTTACCCCGACGTAGTTCTTTCCTGTAACGTCACGCAGATGTCGCGCAACCTTTTTGACAGTTTGCATGACGGCAATATAGTTTTCGTCGTCGAGATCCCATACAAATTCGACTTCTTTCTTGGGAATAACAAGTGTATGGCCTTCGGTAGCAGGGTACATATCCAGAAAGGCGAGTGTCATGTCGTCTTCATAAATCTTATTGCATGGTATTTCACCATTAACGATGCGCGTAAAAATACTTGGGTTGCTCATAGTAGTATTATACATTTTTTAGCTATCTGAGGATGTTCCATGCCTAAAAAGCCTTACATTCTTTAAAACTACTCGTATAAAGCGCTACTATGAACGAACTTTTTTCAGAATTGGCGTCACAATGGTTCCTAGCACATCGAGTACTACAGCAACCCCAAGGAATCGGTAGAATGTTTCACCAACACTACCCCAGCCACTTAACTCTGAGTAGATCATCATGCTTGCAACTATGGCAACAAAAAATATGGTAGCGGTGACGAAAGTATTGACTACAGTATCTTTAGACCTAGCCAGCAATAATAATGAGCTATGTGCGGTAGAAAATGCCAGTATACCAGTCACCGTGGCAACCCGCCAATACTCTAGGCCCATCTCTCCACCCCAAATAAGAAACATCGTCATCGCAAATGCAACAACAGATAGTGCCACCCCAGAAAGCGCAACAGGACGATACTGTTTTCGACTATATACGGCTAGGCTACCTAAACTAATAATGCTATAGGCACTCACGAACAGTGTTGTAGCCAGTGTTTTTAGTTCGACCGAGCCAAATTTACCGAATAAAAACATTATGATAGCGACCAACGCGGCTACACCAAGTGAACCTATAAGTGAGTATAAGAACACCCTTTGTATAGTAGATAATTTTGTTGTAGAACCCTTGTTTGACTTTGCCATGTAAAAGCCCATCCTTTTAGTTGTGTTGTTACATTGTAATGCCATCATTGTAGCATAAGTAGTTACGCGTGTACTAGTGGCGCGGTTCTACGCCCGCGCTCGAACCTATTTTAGCGCAAATACCTGACCCGTGCCCCCGCGCCTGCCCGAAACACCCCCACACCTTTCCATTTTTGAGATTTCCCCAGCCGAGATTTTCCAAAGGAATTTGCAAAAGGTGTTGGGGTTTTCGGGACGTAAATTTATCGTATGGCTTAGAACTCTATCGAAACAAACATCTAGCCTTTGTAGTCGTCGGGCTCTTCGTAATAATACGATTGCTCAATACCCTTCATAAATACTTCACGGTCACTGATCTTGTCAGTGAGGGCTCCACGCAATAGTTCGCGAAGTTCAAGATCGTTCACTGGGCTACGCTCCATGGCATTAAAATAATCATTCTTGTCAATTTTCTGCCAATCCACACATTGCTTGAGGCTCTTTTTTAAGATTAAATCAAGCCAGATGCGGGTGCTTCGACCGTTGCCCTCCATAAAAGGGTGCGCAATATTCATCTCGACATATTTCCTGACAATTTCTTCAAAGGTCGCTTCAGGTAGTTTTTCTACTTCAGATAATGCGCCCTCGAGATAAATAGCAGAAGCAAACGTAAATCCACCCTTGCTTATGTTTTTTGAACGAATCCTCCCAGCAAAGTCATAGAGCCCACCAAACAAATACTCGTGAATCTGCTGCAAACCCTTAATTGTACCAACTTCAAATGATGAAAGCTCGATACTATCGAACAGCTTGACGGCTCGCTGCTTGCTAATTTCATCAATATCTTGCATATACACCTATTATACCTTTTATCCCTTGAAAGTTCCATGAATAGAGGGATATTTATGAACATGTTTTATCTTCACTAAACTTATACACCGACACCCAAGCTATCTTATTTTTTAATTCTCGCTATGTGCATTTTCTAGCCTCTGTTATTT
>JAGOVX010000005.1 GCA_018060465.1 Candidatus Saccharimonadota bacterium
CAGTATATACCGTGCCCTTCGTATCTGAGCCCGTGTCTTTTAGTGTCAGGAGCTTGTCTACCGTTCCTGGATCATCAGTAGTTGGTGCATCTGATGCCGGACGTGACTCAGGCTTGGTTTTTGAAACTCGTGTTTTCGAATCCTTAAAATATGCATCAAGCTCGTCATCAACTTTTTTTGCTATTTCGTCACACTGCTCATCTGTATCACATTCATAGTAGCATTCACCTTTTATCGGATCATACCTTTCGTACTTTGTGCAATCGCTTGTACCAAGTCGTGTAAACCACCATACTCCCGCGCCAATTACAAGTAGCAACGCAATAACTAGTAGTACGATTCGCTTCACGATTTTAGCTTTTTTATGCACCATATGTACCTTTCATTATACTCATTCCTCAACGTAAAATGTTATTTTTGTTCGTAGTTAGTTCTATGCTTCACGTTCTACCGCTCCGCGCCTGTATGTGGCGCTAGATTTTATTGGTTTTTCAAGCGAGAAGTTTTGGGCCGGCACCTGCACGTATGATTCGATGTTTTGAAGCAAAAATTCATAGCAATTTGCTACATCTTCAAGTGCGCGCCCCTCACTGGCAAGCTGCGCTAGTTCGTCTGTGCTTGCCCACAAAAAGTCATCCGACTCATCTTCTGCCACATTTTCTTTTGGCAATTCCAACGCCACAAATCCGTAGCACAAATCTGAATGATAATGTTCGTTACCCACACTATGTGTGTTCATAGCAAACGGTACTGGGTGTGAAATGTTTCCAACATCAGCCGGCAATGATTCGGTGTGTTGCAGCACAAAAAGTTCTTCGGGTGTATAGCCACTTTCTTCGCGCAGCTCGTGCACCATTGTTTGCCACGGTGTTTCATCGAGCTCAATATGCCCACCAATTTGCATGTATTTTTCAATTTTGCGGTGAAAATGCACCAAGCACTTCCACTCATCATCTACCCTGCGTACAATCCACGCGCTTGCGGTCATATCGTGCTGATTTTTTTTGGTGTGAATGTGTGGCATTGTTTCATCTCCTTACATTACGCGATAGCATCGAGCCATTTCGCGGTATTTTCAAATACCTGCAAAAGCATCTCGTCACTCTCATCAAATGAATGCCCAGCATTTGGTATTGTTACAAAATTTTTCTTCGTCGGAATAGCATCAACATACAGGTGCTGGAATTTATATATCACACTTTTATCGCCGGATATGATTTCAACCGGATACGAAATGCTGCTCGCTAACTGTGAAGTATCTCCCAGGCTTTGATTCAATTTTTGCGCACCAATAGGACGCATTGACCCAGGGCCATCCACACTAATCAACATATGATCAGACTTCTCGCTCCAGTTTCGTTTCACATCACCGCCATTGCTCCACGCCAATCCGTGACTTGGATCCCACAGCACTGCACCATCAATACCCACATTACTGCCTAAGATTGTCAGCCCGCCATAGCTGTGACCTATTGCGAAAATTTTATCTACTTTTAAACCTTGCAAATATGCAACGCATTCTTTGAAATCTGCAATATGCGTTTCGAGCGTACAGTCGATGGCGTCACGGTATTCGCTTCCATAGCTATACATATACAATGCCAATGTTGTATACCCACGCTCGTGCAGAAATCTAGACCCCAAATACAGCAATAGCGATTTGGGTGAACCTATGAGACCATGCATCATCACTACAACGCGTGAATTTGCATCCAATGTGCCTCTCAGTATTCCGTGAAGCTTTTTTCCGTCTGCAAGCGAAATCTCAAAGTGAGTCTCGTCAGCGGAAGTATAATTCATATTAGGCTACTACTTTCGCTTCATGCTTTTTCTTGCATTCGTTGGTATGAAACAATAATGCGGGGTTTTCTTTGCAGTTTTCACATATCAGCACTAGGTCGTTGCATTCGCTGTGAGCGCAGTTTTCAAAGTTGCTGGTTTTGCCGTTGCAGTGCGTACATTCACCAATTGTTTTAGTATGATCGCTGAAATTCACTGTCATGCGGTTATCGAACACGCGCAGGCTACCTTCCCACAATCCATCGTCGCCATATTTTTCGCCGTATTTCACTATGCCGCCATCAATTTGATAGACGTCTGTAAACCCGCGTTTCTTCATCATGGCACTAATCACTTCGCAGCGAATGCCGCCCGTGCAGTAGCTAATTACTTTTTTGTTTTTGATATCATCGTATTTATCGCTCTCAAGTTCGGCAATAAAATCTCGGCTGGTATTGGTATTTGGCACCACCGCGTTTTTGAATTTGCCAATCTTGGCTTCGTGCTCGTTGCGACCATCAAAAAACACCACGTCATCGCCGTATTTTTCGACCATTTCGTTTACTTGCTCTGGTTTTAGATGTTTTCCGCCACCAATCACGCCGTCCATATCTACATCAAACTCATCATCGCTATTTTTAAACCCAACAAGTTCGCGTCGGTGCTTTACACTCATGCGCGGGAAATCTTCGCCGGTGCCGTCTGACCATTTCCACACAATATCTTTGAACCCTGGATATTGCTTGGTTGCCTTGACGTACGCCTTGCACGCATCAACATCACCACCCACCGTGCCATTTATCCCATGCCGACTTACCAAAATCCGGCCCTTCAGCCCCAGGCTATCGCACAAGGTTTTTTGCCACAGCTTCACAGCCTCTGGATCGGTAATAGGAGTAAATTTGTAATACAGAAGAATTTTTTGCATATATCTACAGTATATCGTATACTGAAATAACTATGAAGTCTTGGGCTTCCTCTACTCGTGTACGTTTGGACGAGCCAAACCGCTAGCGATATCTTACATAAATACGTATACTAATTACTAGAAAAATAGGAGAATTCTTTTGCAAAAACAAACCTTAGTATTATTTTGGAAATTTGCCAAGCGCTATGCCATGCAGCGCAATTTCGCATTGCTCTTTTCTTTCCTAGCAGTCATCACCAATGGAATCGTTGCGCAGTACGTATTATCGCGGTTCATTGATACATTGCAGACAGGCGATATCACTCTCGCGAATAGCTGGACGCTTATTGCGACGTATGGTGCCCTTACTTTTTTCGGTGATGTGATTTTATGGCGACTGGCACTCTATTTTACCTGGAGCTTTGAAATAAAAGGTCAACGAGATGCGTATTTAGCAATTTTCCAAAAATTATCCAATGAAAGTTTGGATTTTCACGCCAACCGTTTTGGTGGTTCACTTGTAAGTCAAAGTACCAAGTTTGTCGGCGCGTTCGAACGCTTTTGGGACATGATAATTTGGAGTACCGTTCCAGTTCTTTCTACTGTGCTTGGATCTGTGGTTACACTCTCTATTCTTGGTCTCTGGCAGTATGCGGTATTTCTTGCCATATATTCCGTTACGTTTGGCGTAATCGTATACTACGGATCACGTTTCTTGAACGGAAGAAATAAACATGAAGCCGACAAAAGCAACTACGCCAATGGCTACCTTGCCGATATGATCGCCAACATCTCGACAGTCAAAGCATTTGGTCGCGAAAAATACGAGCAATCAGAAGCTACCAAACACATTGGTTCCTGGCATACTGCATCAACCCGTCTAAAATGGGGTGTACTGGGTGCTACGTCAGTATTTAGTACTGTGTATGCGCTCGGTGCAATTGCCGCGTTTCTATTTGCAGTGCTGGGTGCCCAGTACGGTATGGCATCGGCCGGCATAGTGTATTTGGTATTTATCTATGCACTCAACATCAATCGTCAGCTATGGGAGCTCAACAACATTACACGTCAATATAGCCGTGTTATTGGTGATTCATATGAAATGACAAAAATACTAAACAAGTCCTATGACCTAGTGGATCACACTACCAAAGCACTTGTACCAAAAAGCGGCGAAATCGTGTTTCATACCGTATCGTTTACCTACGAAGCGGATGCGACAAATCATGTGTTTGATAATTTTGATCTTACAATTCCGGCCGGACAGCGCGTGGGAATTGTGGGTCATAGTGGCTCAGGCAAAACTACGCTGACTAAAATTCTGCTACGTTTTTCCAATATTACACATGGAACCATTGCAATTGATGGGCAGGATATTAGTAACATAACCCAACAAAGCCTGCATGAAGCAATTGCCTATGTCGCGCAGGAACCCATGCTGTTTCACCGTAGCTTGCGCGAAAATATTTCGTACGGAAAACACGACGCAAGTCTTGATGAAATCATCCAGGTTGCCAAACGCGCACATGCCGATGATTTTATCATGCAACTCAAGGATGGCTACGAAACTATGGTTGGTGAACGCGGTGTCAAACTGAGCGGCGGACAGCGCCAGCGAATTGCGATTGCACGGGCAATGTTGAAAAACGCGCCGATCTTGGTCCTGGACGAAGCCACCAGCGCGCTCGATAGCGAAAGCGAAAAGTTGATCCAGGCAAGTCTGGGTGATCTAATGAAGAACCGCACTAGTATTGTGATTGCGCATCGCCTTAGCACCATCGCCAAGCTTGACCGAATTATTGTGCTCGATAATGGCAAGATTGTCGAAGACGGTACTCACGCAGAGCTACTGAAAAATAATGGAACCTACGCAAAACTTTGGAGCCATCAAAGTGGAGGATTTATCGAAGAATGAAACTATTTACTCGTGCCGACAGCAAAACTGTAAAACAAACGCTCGCGATCTATAAAGCAACGCTTGGTAGTGAAAAAAAGCGTCTTGTGATTGCTGCGATATTGATCCCGTTGCACCAACTTTTCTATGTTGTATTACTGCCGCTACTCCTTAGTCTTTACACACAAAACTTACTCGAGCATTCACCAAATAGTACGTATCAATGGTGGCTGATCGCCGGAATGGTAGGGGTCGGGATCGGGGCGCTCGTATGTTCACGCTTCGGCTTTATTGCGCTGTTTAATCATCAGGAACGCATGACAACACACCTTACGGAATACGCGGCGAACGGGCTGCTTTCGCATAGCTATGCGTTTTTTACCAAAAACAAAGTAGGCGCACTTGCCGGTGAGGTAAATACCTTTAGCCGATCGTATCTTAGTTTGATGGATACTATATTTCTTCAAGCAAGCAGCGTCGTAATCAATTTTATTGCCAGTATTATTATTGTGGCGTGTATTGCCCCACTGATGCTTCCGGCAATCATTGGCATGACATTTGTCGTGATATACCTCGCGCTGCGTTCATACCTCAAGCGAAGTCCGTATCGCACAAAGCGAAAAGAGTTGCAATCGCAACTCATGGGATCGATCGGTGATGTTATTGGTAACCAAACATTAGTGCGCATGTTTGGTCGACGTCATCATGAAGTTGAAACGCTCATTACGCAGCGAAGGGCGATAGAAAAAGTAGCAAGTGAAGAAATTAAAATTCTTGAAGATGGCGCCGAGCTGCGTCTGGGCTTTTTAATCGCCGCACAAATCGCAACCTTGAGTCTTTGTGGATGGCTGTATAGCAACAACCTACTGGGTATTGCGGCGCTTGTATTCATACTCACCTATCTTGGACGTGTCACAAGCGGTCTTTTTGCTATCAACAGCACCGTACGCATGGCAGAGCAAGCGTTTCTTGACGCATCCAAAGTAACAGAAATTCTATCATCTAGTAGCGAAGTTATCGATGCACCACACGCGAAAAAAATCACTGTTAGTAAAGGCGCGCTACGCTTTGACGCAGTACACTTTGCGTATAGTGATGTTCAAAACCAAGCTGTCTTTTCTGGTGTAAATTTGCATATTCCTGCCGGACAAAGTGTTGGATTGGTGGGGCGAAGTGGTGGCGGTAAAACAACGCTTACTCACTTGTTGCTACGCTATATGGATATCCAATCAGGCAGTATTACGATTGACGGCCAAGATATTGCACATGTTACACAGGATAGTCTGCGCGGTAGCATCGCCTATGTTCCGCAAGATCCCTTTTTGTTTCACCGTACCTTGCGAGAAAATATCGCCTACGGCAACCCCGACGCGAGTGACGAGGCTATTATTGTAGCCGTCAAAAAAGCAAACGCCTGGGAATTTGTTCAAAAGCTCCCTCATGGTCTTGATACTGTTGTTGGTGAACGTGGCGTAAAACTAAGTGGTGGTCAGCGGCAGCGCATTGCCATTGCGCGAGCAATACTGAAAGATGCACCAATTTTAGTCCTGGACGAAGCCACCAGTGCACTGGATAGCGAGAGCGAAAAGCTGATTCAAAACGCGCTCGAAACACTCATGAAAGATCGCACGTCAATTGTGATTGCCCACCGGCTTTCTACCATCGCCAAGCTGGACAGAATTATTGTACTCGATGATGGCAAGATCGTTGAAGACAACACCCACCAAGCGCTCCTTGCTAAAAATGGTATCTACGCCAAGCTATGGTCGCACCAGAGTGGTGGGTTTATAGAAGATTAAGCTTGTGCTTGCATACTGCCTACAATGTTGCTAAAGTAGTAAATATTATTATCGTAACGGAAAGGCGAATCATACAATGAAACTACTTAGAATTATCGCCAACGTTACGCGTTGCGTTTAGCATAAAACTTGTAAAATATTTATACATTATCGGAGTGCCGCATGGCCCATACAACACATTATTCCTCGCGAATGATAGGAGTTCGCTCGTATCTACATTTTATTCGTGGCTACAGACTCAAGCTACTAGTCGTACTTGTACTATTTTTTAGTGCCAACATTTTATTGGCGCTGATACCGATTTTTATTGGTGGTTTAGTAACCGCTATATCAAGCAAGGTAGTGCATATGGATATCGCTTGGCAACATGCGTGGATATTGATTGCACTTAGCTCATTTCATGATATCGCGTGGCGAATGTCAGAACTTGCCTATCTTTATTTTCTAAATGAAATCCCAAATAGGTACGAGACGCATATATTCCAGGCGGTTGCCCGTAAACCCTACGCATACTTTGTCGATAAGTTAACCGGTAAAATCGGAGGCTACGTTACAAATCTTGGTACTGAATTTCGTAGATTCATTGAAGTACTTACCTATGATTCCAGTGGGCACATCGTAGGACTTGGCACTACCATATTTATCCTCGCAACGCTTAACTGGCAGTCGGTTGCAATATTTATTACTGGTTTGGTTGGCATGTTTATAGTTGGGCGTAGTACACTTCGAAAAAGTATGAAGCTTGAATCGGTCGCTACAGATATCGCTTCGAGTAAAAATGGCATTCTCTACGATGCAATAGCAAACTATCCGTCTGTGAAAGCGTTTCGTGCTACCGAAGCAGAGGTTCAAACGATTGCCCATGAACAAGAAAAAGCAATTGCAGCAAACAAACGTGCATCATTCAGTGGTATTATTTTCTGGGCATCAATGTCGCTATTTGTTCGACACTTTATATGGATAGCGATATTGCTTGTAAATACATGGCTGTTTAGTACGGGCAAGCTTTCGGTTGGCCAGTTTGCAACACTACTGAGTGCTATCCTTGTTTTTGCAAATACCATATGGAATGCCATATGGAGTATTTCACAACTTGGACAACAATTCGCACGTATTAACGAAGCTCACGAATATTTGTTTGGAGATGCTATGCCTACTTCCGCTGCGATACCACCTATTAAAAACCTAACGTTTCAACACACGCTTCGTATCGAAAATCTATCCTTTGCATATCCAGATAAGCCCGAAACACGTGTGCTAAAAGATATTACCCTTTCAATTCGTCATGGAGAAAAGATTGGCATCGTGGGGCACAGCGGCAGTGGTAAAAGTACCCTTACGAAAATTATGCTAGGGCTTTACGAGGCGCCACCAACGTCATTTTTCTTGGATGATGTAGCCGTCACGACGGAACAGCTATCCGAACGTATGTCCTATGTGCCACAGGATACTGCGTTGTTTCATCGCTCAATTGCTGACAATATTGCGTACGGTAATTCTGCCGCGACACAAGCCAAGATAGAAGATGCTGCGAAATATGCGTTCGTGCATGATTTTATATTAGAGCTGCCTGATGGATACAACACATTAGTTGGTGAACGCGGCGTTAAATTAAGTGGTGGTCAACGACAACGAGTTGCAATAGCTCGCGCAATTTTAGCAAACAAACAAATACTTATTTTGGATGAAGCAACAAGTGCGCTGGACTCAGAAAGTGAGCACCACATTCAGGAAAGTCTTGAAAGCTTAATGAAACACCGTACATCAATCGTCATTGCACACAGGCTTTCCACCTTACGTGCAATGGACAGAATTTTGGTAATGGAAAAAGGTCGTATTGTAGAAGAAGGCACCCATGACGAGCTGCTTGCAAAGAAAGGCGCATATCAAAAACTATGGGCTCACCAAAGTGGTGGGTTTATACGAAGCGACACGTAAGCTTCTTTATAGGAAAAGTCATTGCCGAGTTAGGTTCGACGAGCAGCGATCTTTTTTTGAAAACTATGTAGTTCTTTTGTTATATTTACGTCAAAACTATTTGCGAGTGTTGTGAGGCTGATAAATAAATCTCCAAATTCACTGCCAAGCTTGTCATCATCTTGCTTGTAGTCATTCTTGGTAATCTTCTTTCGTATTGCTTCGGCAACTTCGCCAAATTCTTCGATAGCAAATAATAGTTGATCAATAAGTTCGGGCTGTACGTTACTTTTCGCCCAATCCTTCTTAACCCACTCTTGTAGTTCTTCAATTGTCATAATGTTCTCCTTGTAACAAAATACCCGCGCACTATGCACGGGTATTTTACATAGTTGCTTATATACTATTCTGATTTTTCTTCAGTCGCTGCAGGCGCTGGAGCTTCGCCGTTTTCTGATTCTACTTCAGATTCATCAGTTGCATCACCCGCGGCTGAATCGTTGGCAGCAGCAAGCGCAGCAGGTTCCCAAACGCTGGCAACCATAAGATCAGTCACGCCCTGACGGTCATCGTCGTCCTCGTCGCCATGATGAGTATCATGATCTACAAACTCGACACCTTCAGGAAGTACTGCATCTCCCAGAGTTACTTTATCGCCTGCTTCCTTAAGTCCAAGTATCGATACATCAACGGCTTCAGGCAAATCCATTGGTAACGCTTTTACTTCAACCTTGTCAATATTTTGCAATACAATTAGTCCTGCCTTTTCTGCCTCAGACTCGCCCTCGCCAACTAATCGCACTGGTACTTCGGCCACTACTGGATCGGTTGCCTTTACGGCGTGAAATGATACGTGTCGAATCGTACCTTTTATAGGGTCACGATCGACATCTTTTATCATAGCAATCTTCTTTTTTGTACCAATGGTCAAATGAATAGGCGCATGAGTACCGGCCTTTTTGTAGGCTTTGCTCATTATGCCGTCTTCTATTTGTACGCTAATTGGGTCAATCCCCGGACCATACACTACTGCTGGCACCAGGCCGTCTTTACGTAATTTGGCAACTTTTTTGCCGTGAAGCTCACGTTCATCAAGCTTCAGAGTAACTTTATCTCCCATCTCTCTCCCTTTCTTTGGATACTTTTTCGGAGTTAATAATTTGTTAGTTTATTGTACCACATCTGTTACAATAGATCTAGTGGAAGCATTTCTAAATCTTATAACTGGACTCGGCATTTTTGCAATTATCTTTGTAATTTATGCAGAATCAGGCCTCCTATTTGGTTTTCTTTTTCCTGGCGATAGCTTGCTTTTTACTGCCGGTTTTTTGTTTCAGCAAGGAATTTTGCCGGGTGCTATTCCGATATCAATCCACGTGTTCGCATTTTTATTATTTATCGCAGCCAGCCTAGGGCAAAGTACGGGGTATTTATTTGGAAAGAAAGTTGGACGAAAACTATTTAACAGGCCCAATACTCGACTATTTCGGAAAGAGAATTTAGAACGTACAGAGGTATTCTATGAAAAATATGGCCCTCTCGCCATTACTCTCGCCTGCTATGTGCCGCTAGCACGTACGTTTATCCCGATCGTGGCAGGAACCAGTAAAATGACTTATCGTCAATTTTTGCCATTCAATATACTCGGTGCGTTTTCGTGGACATATGGGTTTACGTACCTAGGCTACTTTGCTGGAAAAATTTTGCATGACATGGGTATTAATGTCGAGATAGCCGCACTAATAATCATTTTTGTATCTGTCTCGCCTATGCTTTACCACGTGCTTAAGGATGGTGATCGTCGCAGGGCAATGTGGGAAGGAACCAAGCGCGAGATACAGCTTTTGCTGCGCAGAACTAAACGCTAGCTCGCGCACTCTTTACTTTCGTAGCATTGGCTTTAGATATTTGCCGGTATAACTTGCCGAGATTTGAGTGATTTCTTCGGGTGTTCCACTTGCCACAACTTCACCGCCGCCCTGGCCACCTTCTGGCCCCATGTCGATAATGTGATCGGCAGTTTTTATCACATCTAAATTGTGTTCGATAATAATCATGCTATTGCCACCCTCGACTAATTTTTGCAAAATCGTCAGTAGCTTTTTTACATCTGCACTATGCAAGCCTGTAGTTGGCTCGTCGAGAATATACAAGGTCTTGCCTGTTGATCGACGCGAGAGTTCGGTAGAGAGTTTTATACGTTGTGCCTCGCCACCACTGAATGTTGTCGCTGGTTGGCCTAGCGTAATATACCCAAGGCCGACTTCATTGAGCGTATCTAATTTACGAGCAATGCTGGGAATATTGAAAAAAAAGTCGGCAGCCTGCTCTACTGTCATATCCAAAACATCGGCAATAGTTTTGCCTTTGTATTTAATTTCAAGTGCCTCGCGGTTGTAGCGCATGCCCTTGCATTCATCACATGTCACATATACATCGGGCAAAAAGTGCATTTCTATTTTTATCATGCCGTCGCCTTGGCAATTCTCGCAGCGTCCGCCTTTTACATTAAAACTAAAACGACCTGCCTTGTAGCCGCGAATATTTGCTTCGGGCGTTCCTGCGAATAGCTCACGAATAGGCGTAAAGACACCGGTATATGTGGCGGGGTTAGAACGCGGAGTCCGACCAATAGCCGACTGATCGATAACAATCACTTTATCAAGATGACTGATACCCTCAATATTTTCATGCGTACCTGGCACTGTTTGCGCACGATGCAGGCGAGCAGATAATTCCTTTGCAAGAATATCATTAACAAGTGTAGACTTACCGCTGCCACTCACACCACTTACGACAGTCAAGACACCCAGCGGAAATGCAACATCTATTTTCTTCAGGTTGTTTTCGGCAGCTCCATATATTACCAACTGTCGATCTTTCATAATCGAAC
Source organism: Candidatus Saccharimonadota bacterium (assembly GCA_018060465.1). Lineage (GTDB taxonomy): Bacteria > Patescibacteriota > Saccharimonadia > Saccharimonadales > Saccharimonadaceae > UBA1020. The sequence continues at coordinate 11,190 of JAGOVX010000005.1, forward strand.
GACGTTTTTTAGGCACCGGAATAGTTTGCGTGCCACTAAGATACTGCCCGGTAATACTATTTTTATTCTTTGCCACTTCGCTTGGTGTACCGATGGCAATTATTTCACCGCCATGAATCCCCGCGGCTGGACCAATATCTACCAAATAGTCACTGGAGCGAATCGTATCTTCATCGTGCTCTACAACCAACACGGTATTACCAAGGTCGCGTAGGTGTTTCAATGTGGCGATCAAACGATCATTGTCACGCTGGTGCAACCCAATCGAAGGCTCGTCGAGCACATACAGGACGCCTTGCAGGCCCGAACCAATTTGGGTAGCCAAGCGAATACGCTGGGCTTCACCGCCACTCAATGTATTCGCAGCCCGAGAAAGTTCCAGGTAGCTTAACCCAACATTATTCATAAACCCAAGTCGTGCGGTAATTTCTTTTACAATTTGTCGTGCGATGTACTGTTCTTGCTCGGTTAGATTGAGCCCTGTTTCAAAAAGAGCAAGTGCTTTGTCGACACCAAGATTGCATATGTCCATAATGCTTTTTCCATGTACAGTCACTGCCAAAACAACTGGCTTTAACCGAGCGCCCTGACACGAATGACACTCTCGCTCGCGCATAAAACGTTCGATGTCTTTTCGCATAAATTCACTATCGGTTTCTTTGTGTCGACGTTCAAGATTTGGAATAACACCCTCGTAGGTTGATTCATACGAGCGACCACTCCCTAACTCAACTTGGTACTTCTGTGTGCCAGTACCATACAATATGATTTCTTGTGCTGCCTTGGACAGATCCTTCACAGGCTTCGTAAGACTAAACCCATGCGCATCAGCAACTTTTGCTAATCGTTTTATATACCACGCATCAGAATTTACGCGATTGTACGGACGAATCGAGCCTTCCGAAATAGTGAGATTTGGATTGAACACCAAACTAGGATCGACTTCTAGCCGACTTCCCAAACCTGTACAAACCGGACACGCACCATGCGGCGCATTAAAGCTAAACATACGCGGCTCGAGCTCTGGAATATCTTCACCAGGATGATCGACACATGCATAGCGCTGCGAAAATACATGTAGCTGGTCGTCATCAGCATCAAGAATTTCCACTACTCCATCGGCAATGTCCAATGCTTGTTCGATAGATTGCGTAATACGACTCATCTGACTGGTATCAATTACGATACGATCGACGACTATTTCTATGGTGTGTTTAAACTTTTTATCGAGGGCTGGAAATTCATCGAGGGCGTACACTACACCATCGACGCGAGCTCGAGCGAACCCTACCCGCATGTATTGTTCGGGTATGTGGGCAAACTCTCCTTTTTTGTCGTTGACAACAGGTGCTAGAACCATGACACGCGTTCCGGCCGGTAGCTTCATTATTTCATCAATAATTGCCTGTGGCGTACGCCGCGATACTTCCTTGGCACACACTGGACAGTGCGGTACTCCAATACGTGCATACAAAAGACGCAAATAATCATAAATTTCAGTCACCGTTGCTACAGTTGAACGAGGATTACGGCTGGTAGACTTTTGGTCGATTGATATAGCAGGGCTAAGACCATCTATTTGGTCAACGTCTGGTTTTTCCATTAAGCCTAAAAATTGCCGAGCATAGCTGGACAAACTTTCGACGTAGCGGCGCTGTCCTTCGGCGTAAATAGTATCGAACGCTAAACTAGACTTGCCTGAACCCGAAAGGCCCGTAATAACAACTAGCTTGTCACGCGGTATTTCTACAGAGACGTTTTTCAGATTGTGTTCACGCGCACCGATTACTCGTATTACATTCGACATAGCATATCATTATACCATTTTTTAGAGTGATATGCCCAGATCGCAGCAGCCTGGCTATTGTACTGTTGTGCTTATGATTGCATAATATTGACAAAAGGTCTATACTGACGCTAAATAATTTTATTGAGTGGAGTAAAATACTGTATGCACAGCAAGATAATCACAGCATCACTAATAGGTTCAGCCATCGTTTTTGCGCTAACTATTGATCTATTTTCAAATCTATTAATGTTTTTGCTTGTTGGGCAAGTTCCAGGCACTCATGTTGTACTGAGTCCTGCGCAAATGGGTATTGTATTGCTGGTATGCGTTGGGGCGCTGGTAATTTACTTTATCGAAATTCGCTACAAAGCAATTACCAAAATAAAATATAGCGACCTAAAAAGCCGCCTACCAAAACGTCGATACTACCACGCATAATACCTAAAGATTCTGTACCTTGTTTATTGCTCGTCTGCAGGAATAATTGCCTCAGCCCAAAGCTGAAGTTCCTGGACGATAAACTGCTGGCTATCACTTGTGCTTTTGGAAAGACGCTGCAAAGCTTTTACAAATGGTTGCAGCTGGCTATACAGCCGCTTTTTGCGCCACAGTTCCCACTGCTCAACTTCATCTTCACTTAGACTAGCTGCGAAGCTACGTGCTTTGTAATGTAGCAATAGTTCAGGTAGGCGCTCGTCTTGGAAGTCGGGATGTACATCGGCCAGCTGATTGGCATCGGCATTTCGTATCATCTCGACCCGCAGCTTGTCACGATCGGCCAAAAAGCCATCATATAGCTGCGATTCTGGGTCGGTACCAGGCTTAAACTCACGAGACTTTTCATAAATAGTACGTAGTTTCTCGGCAAAGTCTGGATGTTGTAGCAATACTTTCTTGTGAGCTTCTATGTCCTCGAGGCGTAACCCAATTCGATCCCAGCCATCTGCGTGCTCAAGTACCCCAAGTGGCGATACGGCTGGACAGCGATTGTACTGCAATACTTTAGTTGGCAGCGCCCTAAAGCCTTCTGCCTTGCGGTCTTCCCACGAAGCAAACACTTTTTTGGCAAGTTCATCAACTGATAAACTCACAAATTCAGTTGGGTCGTGACGCAAATCATACACGACAACATTGCCATTTGGCGCTGCTGTTATAGGAAATGCGATTGTCGCCTTGTGATAGGCAGCGTCAAACCGTCCACTTACATATACAAACGGTCGCTTTTCGTCGAGCTGTACCAGCGCTTGAACGGCTTTCTTGTCACGCATGCGCAACAAATGTTCAAATAGTTTTGGCTGCGTGCCTTTTACCAGACTGGCTACTGCTATTAAGGCCCGTACGTCACTCAGTGCATCGTGGGCGTTCGTGTGTTCTAGCGTGTTGGCCTTGGTCAATAACTCTAGCCGATTTGTCGCGTTTCCGTCTGCATCGATTGGCCACTCGATTCCATCAGGCCGGAGTGCACGAGTCATGCGTACGACATCCAACATGTCCCAGCGACTACGACCTTCACTCCATGCCCATTCATATGGGTCGTAAAAATTGCGCCACAAGATGTGACGAATAAATTCGTCGTCGAAACGTACATTATTAAATCCAACAGTAATAGTATCTGGTAAAAAGATCTCGTCAATAAGTAGCTTGGAAAATTCAGCTTCAGTTAACCCGTCAGACTGAGTAGCCTGTGGCGTGATGCCCGTTACTACTACCGCATCTGGGCTAGGCAATGTGTCATCGTTTAATTTTACAAAAATATTGTATGGTTCGCCGATTGGCTGCAAGTTCATGTCGGTACGCTGGCCAGCAAATTGCATTATTCGATCGTCCCTGCCAGATAACCCACTCGTTTCAAGATCGTAAAAGAAAAAACTTTGACTCATTACTATTTAGCATAGCAGGTTTTGTAATAAGTACAGAAAACCGCCCAGACTTCTGGACGGGAATATTGCAAATAATGACAAGATAGTACTGAGACTCTACGCAGGGTGATGGGGGCGAGACCACCACCCTGCGTAGATGTCATGTGCTTACATCTAGGAGGTAGTGGCTTTGGGGCGCAGTTTGCTTTCTAGGCAAGCCGCGCCCCAAATCAAACGGCACGAATCATGCACATACTGATGCACCTTCCGGTTTCAGCGATTGGATTTTAGGAGGCGAAAAGCGTCGTCTGGCCGTTGCCAGAGACGTAGCAATGCTGCGCGATCACCGCGCGATCCGTGTGGTGCGGAGAAATAGTGACGGTCGGCATAAGCTGCTTCTTTCTTTTTTCTCGAACCAAATAAAGTCATTCGGATGAACGACTTTAGCCATTCCAGTGCAGAACAGCGACAAATACACAAGAATAATGTCCTTGTCGCTATTCTGCACGCACTGTACTATCTTGTCAAAGAACTTTTCAGGATTCGGTTGCCCGTCTCTACCTCAAAGTATGAAGTAGATTGTACCCCAATCTTCGACTCTATGCAAGCGTTTTATTGCTCTATTAGTGTAAATTCACTTGCACCTATGCGCACCACCGAGTCACCTTGCGCCCCTTGACGGGTAAGTTCGTGGGTAATGCCCATTTTTTTCATAATGTCTCGCAGGCGATTTACGTTCTCGTACCCAGAGAAATTGGTACGCCGAGCAAACTTTTCTATTTTTGCACCTGAAACCACATACACGACAACTGTACTATCGGCTTGCTTTTGTACTTGCCATGACAGGTCTTTTGCTTCGGATGACAGTGTAATCCTGGGTACATCCTCTGTGGCATCTGCCTGACTATCATTTTCTGCTGTCGCCGCATGCGCTTTGGCAACATGCTGCACAAGTACACGTAGTGTTTCCTTCAGGCCTTTATGTGCAAGCGCCGATATAGCTAGTATGTCACTATTTGGTGCCACAGTTTTCAGGGCATTTATCTGCATATCAATAAGCTCGCTGTCTAAGCCTTCAATTTTCGTAAGGACAATGACTTCAGGGCGATCTACTAGTGCCTGACTGTACCTCGCTAGCTCTTGTCGAATTGTTGTATAATCTTTGGCAATATCATTTGAGTAGGCATCGATCAAGTGGAGTAGCACGGCCGTTCGTTCAATATGACGCAAAAATGCATCTCCCAGGCCTTTACCCACACTGGCGCCCTCTATCAAGCCAGGAATGTCGGCGATTAGCAGGCTAGTATCGTCAATATCGGCGACTCCAAGGTTTGGCGTCAATGTTGTAAAAGGATAATCGGCAATCTCTGGGCGCGCATTTGATACCACACTGAGCAATGTTGACTTACCAGCGTTGGGGAAGCCGACCAAGCCTACATCGGCGAGTAGCTTCAACTCAAGTTCTGCCTCAAATGTATCACCATCTTCACCTAGTTCAGCGATTCGTGGCGTTTGACGTGTTGACGACTTGAAGTGGGCGTTACCAAAACCACCATCCCCGCCCCTCGCGATTGTCGCCTCTTGATTGTCGTCAGTCAGGTCAGCAACGACATGGCCGCCACGTTTTACGATAGTACCCATCGGCACTTTTACAATCAATGGCTCGCCAGATCTGCCGGCACGATTGCGCTTGGCACCGTTGGCACCTGGCTTGGCTTTAAGCTCTGGCTTGTAACGAAAATCTAGCAATGTATTGACGTTTTTTGAGGCTTGGAAAATAACATCTCCGCCTTTGCCACCGTCACCACCGTCAGGACCGCCTTTGTCGACATAAATTTCATGGCGAAAACTGACAGCACCATTGCCGCCCTTTCCTGCCTGAATAAAAACTGTTGCTGTATCAACAAACATACTACTATACTATAGCAAATATAGTAAAAAATTAACAGGGGTAGTTCAGAGGAGCTCGCTATCGACGCAACAATCTAGTGAATATATTGGTAGCCACGGGCTTGGCCAGCCGAAATAGTACGCTGGTTTACGATACCAAAGCCACCATAGGCGTAGTTGTTCATTTCGGTTATCACTATGTCACCGTTTGATTTGACGCGCTCTACCACACCCACGTGTCCAAAGTATCCAGATGAATCTACCAAGACTGCACCGGCCGCAGGGTTATTGTTGACGGGATAGCCTGCTGTACGAGCGTTGATAGCCCATGTATTGGCGTTACCCCAGAAGCTACCCACTGGACGACCCAGCTGCGCACGGCGTTCATAGGCATACCAGGTACAGTTTCCGTAGTAATATCTGTTACCCGCAGAAGTTTTCGCTAGATTGACATCAACAATGCTACTGCTGATCGAGCCAGTTCTTCCAACCGCAGCCGAAGTGGTTTGGGTTGTAACAGGTGCGGCCTCTACTGGCTTGACACCATCTGGTACAACAATCCTGTTGCCGGCCTTTACCCCACTTAGCTCTAGGTCGTTTATCGAAACAATACGAGCTGCGTTCGAGCGGTACTCCTGAGCTATTGAACCTGCGGTTTCACCACTCTGAACCGTATGAAGCACGCCACTAACAGGCAATATAACAAGTTTTCGTCCTGGTTCAATCGCATCAGTATCGGCCATATTGTTTGCCCAACGAATAGTATTGGCAGAAATGCCAAATTGACCTGCAAGCGAGGAGACGGTGTCGCCTTTCTTTGCTTTGTAGGTGGTAATTGAACGATTTGTATTGGTTGGCTTTACAATTTGCGGCTTGCTCACTGCTGTAGTATCTGTCTGAGCAAGTTCACTTTTTACTGTCATAGAAATAGACATACTGGCTGCACTTGCGGCAATTGGTAGATTTGCTCGTTCGGCTAAATCTGCGGTTATGTCTGTCGCAATCACTTCATCTACCGATGGAACAGGAGCAACGTAGGTGGCGTCTGCGGCAGTAACCTTTAGTAAGTCTGCCTGCTGAACTCCAACGCCTTTTGGCGCATCGTACCCCACCGCAACAATGGCTATGAGGAATGAAAATATTCCAAGATACCCTGCGATGTGTGATGCAGATAATTTTCGTTGTTTCGAAGCGCGTTTTTGTTTCACAGCGGCTGGTTGCTTGGTAGCTTCAGCCTTTGCTAGAGCAGTGCTCGGCGCAATATCGTTACGAATTGTACTTCTCCTGCCAGACTCGATTGCTCAAGAAGGCTTCTACCATACTTTGTCTTTCTTCCTACACGTGGTGTAAGAACGAGGCACACTTGATCGACCAATTTATTAGTTAATATTGCTTCTAAATAGTTCTCGTTCGGTGCCCGTACGACAGTTCGGGTAGGCCCATTTTATTGCTTGAAAACGCTATCTCTTGCTACTGAACTCCGGATGGAATTCTACACAAGACTCACTATCAACCATAAAATGTGCTCCTTTCATTGTAACAACACTTGATTTTTATGTCAATATATTTCTTGCTATAGAATTTGGCACTTTTTCTGGCAATGATTCCTAATATTGGCCTCGTGTTCGGCATTTGTACGTGCAAAATATGTTATGTCATCATCGCCACTCAAAAAGTACAAATAGTCACCTTTTGCCGGATTTGCGACAGCCAGTAGTGCCCACTCTCCTGGTGATGCGATAGGGCCGGGAGGAAGCCCTGTATGAATACGCGTATTATACAGTGAATCAAGGCCAGGATCACGCGCTACGCCCATCATATCGGCAGCATACTGATAGGTAACATCGGAACCAAGCTGCATACCCTTTTTTAGTCGCGATAGAAATACCTGTGCAACCTTCGCTTGATCTGCGTTTTTAGAAACCTCGCGCTGAATGATAGAGGCAAGCGTAATACCTTCGTACAAGCTAAGCCCCTGCTTTTTATAGGCTGCCTGTAAGTTGTATTTCGTCACCACTCTGTCTAATTCCTGGAATGAACGCTCGAGCACTTGTGAAGCAGTCGCATCTGCTGGAAATGCGTAGGTTTCACCGTACACATAGCCTTCTAGGCTCGCCTTGGCTGGTTGACCCGCAAAAATCTTGCCAGAATAGTGTGCGAGAAGCGCCGCCTGGATCTCGGCAGCAGAAAATCCAGCCTGAGACAGAACTTTTTTATGCTCTGCCAAGGTAGCACCGGGTAGAAACGTAATGATAAATGTTTCAGTTTTACCAGAGGTTATAATGTCAACAATGCTCGCAACACTGGAGCCTCGACTAATCTTGTATAGCCCAGCCTGAAGTTTGTTACCTACTCCTCTTGTGCGTACATACCACTCAAATGCAATGCTACTACGGATTACCCGATGCTGCTTGAGCAAGCCAGATAACTGCGCACTACTTGTGCCTACAGGAATCTTGACGGTAACTAATTGATTGCTGCCAGGATCAACCGGACGAAGCTGCTGGCCATACCACAAAACCGCTGCAAGAATCACCAGAATACCACTAATAGCGGCAATACCGCCGTATTTTAGCCATCGTGATTTTTTAGTAGCTGCCAGCTGTACCATAGGAATATCGGGCATATCTACATCAGGCAATCTTGGTTTTTTCTCGATCGACGAGGCGCTCTGATTCAGCGGTCGTTTTGGAGGCCGAATATCATTCATGGCTGACGCTCCAGATAATCTTGCAGTATTATTGTTGCAGCTTCTATATCTATATCTTGCTTTTCGTAGGCACCGCCACGTTCTTGTAACCGTTTTTCTGCTACAACGCTCGTCAGTGATTCATCTTGAAATTCAATGGTGTCACACAGATTTTGTAGTTGCGTTGCGACATTCTCGACATAGGTCGATTGCGCAGTAGCCTCACCAGATTGATTCCGCGGATACCCAACAACTATTTTGCTAACAGCATGACTACGTACAATCTCAGCCAATTCTGTATATTCATTACCGTCAACCATCACAGCACCTAGTGGTACCGCAATACGCACACTAGAAATATCTGCTATGGCTACTCCTATACGGGCAGCACCAATGTCTAGACCAAGAACTGTATTAGTTTGCGCCATTCAACTTGAATTCTACCGTTATCCGTTTTGCATCGCCTGGTACGGTGCTGATCCAGAATGGGAAGAACTGAACATCGACTGATTCTACTCCCTGTATCGACTGTAGGTCGGCTTGGATATCGCCGAACTTCATACCAACAGAACGCTGTTTTATAGCCTTTTCATCTATTTTCGGCCCGATCCTTCCGGTTGCAACCAAGGTTGCTTCGCCACCAACTTTTTTCTTTGTTACATCCTGGAATTGCGCTTTGGCAGCACCACTTTCGTAAATTCGCTGCTCGCTGGCATTGGCCATGCTGTCTGTTAATGTAGTTTTTAGAAAATCATCAATTTCGCTACGGGCAACGCCATTCATTTTGTACGTGACTTTTCCTACCAACGAAGCCTTACCACCCGTCACTTCCTGGCCAACCGCCGGCGATGGCTTTACGCTGCCATAATCTACAGTAAAAGTATCCTCGAGAGTCGCGACATTACCTTCAAATTTACCTTTTAATTCAGCTTTTATGTCGTCTGTTTTTGCATCCACCAATGTTTGCTTGGCCTTTTGCACGTCAGCATCTGTAATAACCGTAACTTTTTTATCTGTTCCACCAGCTGTGGGGCCGCTAAATGTTGCACTGGCACTATTTGGGGCACCACTTAGATTGCCAGATGCGGCATTGTATTTCGCACCCGCTTCTTCGGCGGTAACACCAACAGTAGTGCTGCCTGGACAGGCCACAGGAAAACAGCCCGGACCAATTGTACTAGCGGGTATCGTTACTGCGCTGTCTGTCACAAAGCCTAGTCCGCTTGCGGAAACAAGCCTCGTACCCGCTGCGATTGTAGTACCTCCGAGTGATTGATTCGACAAACTAACCGTTCCGGCCGCCTTATTTCCCACATTCTTACTGCCAGTTGCCGTAATATCCTGTGAAATATCGTCTATTTGCGACACTACTATGGCTTTCATAGTGCCTTTTTTCGCATCAGTTTTTAGACTGTCACCAATAATTACATCTGTATTGATCGACTTGCTTGTTGTCTTTGCAGCAATCACAATTGTTGCATGAGGCGCAATAAAGATCGCCCACACCAGGAACGCGACCAAGGCAATGCCTCCTGCGATCCCAAAAAACAGCTTTTTACGAAAGTTGTTGAAGTTTGGTACAGTAACTCGAGACTTCTTGGGCGTGCGAGGCTCGTGTACTGTTGCCGAAGCCGCTGCCGGTGCGGGTGTGTCATGTAGTTTTTCTATGGTTTCTTCTAGCGCTGCACTCTCGTTTGCCGAGGTATCATGGACGTTTTTTCCTACCGGCACTTCATTGCCATCTATCACATCTTCACTATCATCTTGCTCCGAGGCATTCACTTCGGGCAGCTCTGGTTTGCTTTGTAGATTTTTCGCAACCGGAATTGCCGCTGCCGCAGCCAAATTCACCAGTGATGCATGATGTGTGATGAGCACGACGCGCTTGTCATTATTTTTGGCAGCACGCGCCAGCAAGCGCAAGTTGACCGCACTCTGCAATACACCCGTATGTTTTGGAGGTACGAGGGCAATAATCTTTTCTTTCGAAGCTTTTAGTTTGCTAATAATAGCGGTAATATCGTCTTCGACATCGATGTATATAACGTCTTTATTCATGCAACTAAATACGCAAAATGCGGTTTAATTTTTCCTTTATAGAGCCATTGTCGTCACTTCCCACTATTGTATCATAGCCCACTCGTAGCAGCCCCATAGCAGTGATAAACGTATGGTCGTTTGCTTTATTTGTAGTGTCTCGTATGCCGACTACTGTATCTGGCGAAATAAGCTGCACAGTAGGCCGTTTTGTGAACGGAAGGTTCTTGTACCAATCCTGCGTGCTGAGTGACTCTACTAATTTTACCAAGCTTGCACCACCACCACACAACAAAATACGGCCCGGCAAATGGTCTACCGCGTTAAATTCACTTAGCGCGAGCTCAACTCCAGACAGCCATACTTCCAGCGTTGTATCTATCGCTTCCTCTGCTTGCTGTCGTACGTGGGATTTTATATGCTCGTTATCAATATTTACTTTTAGTTTCTCGGCTTCGTTGTAGCTAAGATCCATCTCGCTTGCAATCGTACGCGTGAAACTACGCCCACCTATGCCGAACATCTTGGTGCCTTCCACGCCACCATCGTTTACCACCGCGATGTCGGTTGTTCCACCGCCAACGTCGGCTAGTATAGCAGTAAAGCTGCTGCTCGTATCGTTCCCGAGCACACTACGGCTTACGGCAAATGGCTCGGCTGCAACAGCCAAAAGTTCTAGTGCTAATTCATCGGCTACTCGTTCCAGCGCGCCAATATGTACCATTGGGGCAAATGCTGTATATATTTGCACAGACACGTCTTTACCTTGAAATCCAATCGGGTTTGATACTTTATAGCCGTCAATATGTATACCGACTAATGCCGAATTTACCAGCTTTACTTCAACTTCCTTGTTGCCAGTCTCGAGCGCAATCTGTTTTTGAGCTTTAGCCTGGGCACGTTCCTGTACTTTTTCAATGATAAATTCCATCTCGGCAATATCCAGCGGCCTATCTGGCTGTGGTCGTCGGTAACGAATTGTATTGGTTGCACCAATCACTAGCTCGCCTGCGATGCCTATGACTACTCGCTTTGCCTGCAACCCGGCTTGGTCTTCAGCCTCGGCCAACGCCGCTTCGCAGTTTTGTACTACGCCGGCAATATCGGCGATGGCACCTGAATGCATGTCACTTACATTTTGACGCGCTCGGCCCACGCCCACAATACTCATTTTGTCATCATCTAGCTTGGCAATAAGCGCTTTTACAAATTCTGTACCAATATCAAGCGCCACTATGTGCTGCATGTCTTCGGCTTCTTCACGCTGGCGCTTCAACTGCTTCAACTTATCTACGATCTTTGGCATAGTTGTTACTATTATACCACTTGTGGTTACCCCAACGATAGTTGTATTAATTGACTTTTTATGATATAATAGAATTATGGATTTAGAACCTGAAGCCCGCGCACTGGAAAAGAATCGTGAAATTGAAGCAATGCGTCTAGCAAATCTTGTATTAAAGGGGTTTGATATCGCCGACAAACTACAGACCTCTGCCTGCGAGCCTCAAGGACGTGCCGTGTCGCTAACGGTAGAGCGCAATGTGCTCGATACAGTACGAGGTGATAACATCAGTCCCCAACTTGCCGACATACTATGCGACCCCTACGTGTACTTGTCGATCGCGTATAAGCGTCAAACAGTAGATGCACGTCCCTCACTTGCGATTGAATTTATGCGCGATGACTCTGAATCACTTGAGCAAATCGGGGAACTTGCGAGACTCGGAGGAGATTTGCCCGAGGATGGGCCGTTCACTGGCTTTGATGGCACGACAGCTGCTAATGATATTTCATGTTTGCTAACAGAACTTATCCGCCCAAAGAACGCGATCGTTGTTAATCTTGAAGGCGTGACTGATCTGGAGAAAGAGTCGCCGACAGAAATTACAGACCCACAATCACCAGGTCAAGCACTCGAGATAGAGGATATTCTGAAAGAAAAAGGCTGTCCGTATACTCAAATTGAAGAATACGTTTTTGATGATATTAACGGGTGCCGCTACATTATTCGTGTTGAGTCAGAGTGTGTCGATGACAATAGTCGCATAACGAGCATTACGATACTGAAAGATGATCGAATACTTGATATTGTTGACGGAGAACCCGTGCAATCTGGTACGCTTAATGGCGCCATCATCGAGTGTTCACCACTAGAGCACTCCATCAACTTCATCGAAGAAGATAGTTTTGGTGCTACCAAACCAGCAAAAGAAGATGCTATGGCAATCGCCGAACTTATGCGCCAACTGAGTGATATACAGGATGCCCTAAGCTAGTACGGCTTTGATACGCCGGATGCCAGCACTTGATGACTCTTCTTTGGTGATCTTGAATATCTTGCCGCCTTCGCTAAGTTGACCAGTGTGTTCAACGTGTGGGCCGCCACAGATCTCGAAACTAAAGAGTGAATCGCCTTCACCAGCGCTATACACCTTTACAGTATCGCCGTATTTATCACCAAATGCACCCAGGGCACCTTTTTCAAACGCTTCGGCCGTTGGGTATTCTTTCCATCCCATTGGGAGGTCTTTTTTTATTTGCTCGTTTACAATATCTTCGACTTTTTTAATTTCTTCTGGCGTCATTTTTTCGGAATGCGAAAAATCGAACCGTAACCGCTCATCAGTGATATTGCTGCCCCGCTGGATTACATGGTCGCCGAGTGTCATTCGTAACGCCTTGTACATCAAATGAGTTGCGGTGTGGTATTTTTTGTGGATATCATCATGACCTGCCAGTCCACCTTTGAACGCGCCTTTGGCCGCAGTTTGCGAACGTTCTCGCTGCTGTTTCATTTTATCTTCAAACTCTTTACGCCAATCGTCTGAAAGTTTGGCATTTTCAAGTGTAGTCAGTACAGTTTCGGTCGATAGTTCAACAGGAAAGCCATATGTATCATACAAAGTAAACAAGTCGGAGCCGCTGAAGATGCCGCTATTTTGCTGCTGCATGTTCGATAGTTCCTTTAGGCCCTTGCGTAGCGTTTGACGGAATGCTTTTTCTTCCTTCACGAGTACCTTCACTACATCATCACGACGCTCGGCGACTTCAGGAAAATCAGCATGATACAAGTCGGCGATAACAGGTACAACTTCGGGTAGGAAGTTTTGTTCGATACCTAGCTCGAATGCAAAACGAATCGCCCTACGGAGCAAACGACGCATTACATAGCCAGCCTCTTTGTTGCTTGGCACGCAGCCATCAACCGCCAAAAATGTCGCAGCTCGCAGGTGATCGGCAATAACACGCATACTTTCGGTGTGACTATCATAGTTTTTACCGCTCAGGGCTTGCAGCTTTTCGATAATTGGCCACAACAAACTGATCTTGAAAACATCTGGAGAATTTAGCTGTGCTGCCGCGATACGCTCGAGCCCGCCGCCAAAGTCAACATTTTGCTTTGGAAGTTTTTCAAAACCTGTTTCTGTTTTGACATATTCCATAAAGACACTGTTGCCAATTTCCATGAAACGACCACAATCACAGTTTGGATGGCAATGCGCGCCCCATTTTGTATCGTGCTCAATAAAATCAAATTCATAAAATACTTCACTGTCTGGCCCACCTGGCTGGCCAACGCTCATGTTTGATGGCTCGCCTTCAGGTGCCCACCAATTTTTCTTGGCATCATAATAAAAGATTCGCTCGCCTGGTTGTATGCCACGCTCATAGCCATTCGCCTCACTACCAATATCTACCACTTCAGCCGTGATGCCTTTTTTGGCAAACATATCTTTCCAAAGATTAGCGCTTACTTCGTCTTTTGGCAGGTCGTAGTCGCTATCACCAGAGAACGCAGTAACATACAGTTTAGTTGGGTCTAGCCCCACTACTTCTGTAAGAAATTCAAAAAACCACGGCAACTGATCTTCCTTAAAATAGTCGCCCAAGCTCCAGTTGCCTAGCATTTCAAAGAATGTCGTATGACGATTGTCGCCCACTTCATCAATATCTTGAGCACGCAAGCACGTTTGACTATCGACCAGCCGCATACCGCGCGGGTGCGGCTGACCGAGCAAGTACGGCACAAGTGGCTGCATACCACTACCCGTAAAAAGTGTTGTAGGGTCGTCTTGCGGCATCAGCAGCGCACGCGGAATTACCGCATGGCCACGATCTTCAAAGTACTGTAAGTATGCATTGCGTATATCTTGTGTATTCATCTCTGTTAATATTGTAATGTATTGTGTAAAAATGTGCTAATTTGGACAATTGGGGATGCCCCACCACCGACTGTCAAGGTTGTTGCCTGTTTTACACGCACCCGCTGGATAGGCAACATTGATTCCATAGCTTTCTTCGTTGAGTTGAGGTGAATAGGACGAATACGGACTAGCCGAAGCGTATACATACGACAATGACACTCCTGCATCCGGAAGCGCCGACATATAGCCCGGCACCAAGTAGGACGACAAGCTAGAAACTGCGCATGCAGCTCCCTCTGCACCACACGCATTCGGGTATTTGCCGGTGTCAGCACGATACAGGGCAAGACCCTTCTTTATAGACATCAAGTTGGAATTAATCCTGTCTAGAGTAGCTCGTTCCCGGACTCCACTATACGCAACAACAGTAACTGATGCGAGAATTCCTATAACCAAGATAACGACTAATAGCTCTACCACAGTAAAACCACCTCTACGCAGACTAACCATAAGTAGCATTATAGCTGAAAACGAGGCATGTGTCACCTGCGTACAGTACCCGCGGTTTTTCCATTTCTCGCCTCTGTGATTTTATGTACTCACCAGGTGGGAAGTGTGTCTTGTGGCATCAATAGCGCAACGGCATTTGTAACAGATTAGTGATGATCTACCAATGTAAGTCCACCCCATTCGGTAACCGTAAAGCCATGGCGTGCGTGGTGTACAAGATGCTGAGCTGGCAGCTGGATTAGACTATCAAAACCATCCATGTCTAGAAACGTACGAATGATTGTATCTGGCTTTGGATACACCCGAAGTGGTGCCAATGCATTCATTTGTTCAGTCGTAAACCATGTCAGGCGAATATATGGCTTGTTTGGAATTCGAGAACCCCAGAAATCCATAAAGTCAGCAACTTCTTTTTTATTGAAGCCTTGTTGGGCTAGTTGTGCTCGCATCGTAGCGGCCGCATGTTGACGTTTTACCACCGTACCCTCTGTGATACCTGGGTACTGCCCGTAGCCTTGCCCTTCCCAGAATAATGAATCGTACGCTTTGCCCTGATACTTCAAACTGCCATTGGGTTGTGCGTGTACATTGCGCCAACCAGTGGCGGCAGGATAGTGCGGGTCAGACACTGTCACCTCTGCACCAACCTTAACTGATACATTCATTGGGCTTGTTGGGTAAAGATATACAACAGGTTTGCCGCATCCGCCTTCGGCATGGTACTGGCTACGTACGTATACTAGTAGCTCTCCCTTGACATTTTTGATTATCAGTACTGCGTGATCTGCGTAGAATTTTTCTATTGCTACTGGTTTACCCCCCATCGCCGCGTACTCATCGTATGCTTTTTTCACGAGGCTACTTGTAATGGCACTCGGCACGTACACAGGGCGACCTTTATCGGTTTTACCCACAGCCACGAGGTCTTTCATTGTAAGGCCGTCCGAACGCGTAACAGACTCTAAGGAACCACCACAACCACGGGCAATCGGCACAATGGTATCAGGCTTCATTACACCACTATCATCACGAACCAGTACAGGTATCTTGTCATCAAAACTGTAATGCTCAAGTGATGCTGTATTTGGTGTATAATCTGGGACGAATTCAACACCGATCGGGGTTGAAACTACATAGCCAATATTGGTTAGTTTTGTATCAACGTATGATTTTTCTATCAAGTATAGTGAATTTTTACCAATTCTTAGCAAGGGTTTTGTCGCATTCTCCGAGTAGCCGTAAGATACCAAGAATTGTGATGCTCGATAGGTCATTGTTTCACCATTACTGAGCTCTAGGTTCTTTGGTAACGAGAGCGAATCGTAATGCGTCGTGCTATCCAGCGTAACTTTTGCGTTACTATCTAGGTCATCCTTCATCATAGCCATGTCTTCACTCGTCAACTGGAAGCCGCTATTCGGACTGGCCACCCGAGAGATGAGTCCAGTCGAGGTTTTTTCAAAGAAAACAAATGACGTTTTACCAACTCCAATAAGTACGGGGACTTTTGCCATATATATCGTATTGCCGGCTCGTTTACCAACTTCAAAGTAGGAAGGCTTTCCTTCTTTGTACGAATTTTGGGCTTCTTTTTCTGTAGTACCTACCCCTCGATATGTTTCGATATGATCGCTTTTCAACCATCCTTGACTCGCTACTGGTAGTGGCGAGGCATACC
Organism: Candidatus Saccharimonadota bacterium; assembly: GCA_018060465.1. Taxonomy (GTDB): domain Bacteria; phylum Patescibacteriota; class Saccharimonadia; order Saccharimonadales; family Saccharimonadaceae; genus UBA1020. The sequence goes on from JAGOVX010000005.1 coordinate 27,790, forward strand.
AGGTTTCACCGGTAGTTGGATTTTTGAACTTCTGCAACGCCTCACTAGTTACCAATGTAAGCTCTGATGCATTCATAGTCGGTTTAGGCGTTTTGCTAGTCGTAGCTGATTTTTGAACCGAATTTTTCGTATGATCTGCCAACGATCGAGACCATACAACCCACGCAGCTACTATCGCCGCCAACACCACCAGTGCAATAATGAGCGTCTTTTTTGTATGAGTAGGCTTTAGTTTCATCTCGCCAGTACTGGTCATCGATGAGGGTGCTTCGTCAACCACTTGATCTGTTGCTATTGTCGGCTCTACTGCTAACGGGTTACCCTGTACACTCTCGTCTTTGTGGTCTTTTTCCATTATCACACCTCTTTCTAGTGCAAGTATACTGCTATTGCTTTGGGTTGTCACTATTAAAAATTCACCAGCTAGTCACTGGTGAATTTTTATACTGTATACACGCGTTACGTGTAGTGTTGTTACTTCTGATCCTTGCCGACGCCAAGCGTTTCCTTTAGCTTGTCATCAATGTCGGTACCGGGAATATCTACGCTAGCCGCCATATCTTTCACGTCTTGCAATACTTCCCCAGCTTTGGCAATATTTCCTCTCGCTACATCCTGAACATCGTTCATGAGTTCACCCATCTGCTCGGTTGTACTTGGTGCAGCTGCTTTTTTGCCGCCAAACATTCCTTTGATCGTATCTAGTAGTCCCATGTTCCTCCTTGTTTATGCATCTATTATACTACGATACCACCGCCAAGGCAGATTTCGTCACTATATACTACGACAGACTGACCCGGAGTAACCGCACGCTGTGCCTCATCTATGTGCAAAAAATCTCCTTGCAGGGTAGCTGGTACGAGCGGGGCACGGTGACGGATGCGTACAGAAACGCTTGCTCCATCTGCTGGTGGTTCGGTAATCCAGTGCAACGATGCAAGCTGCAAATCTTTGCGCCACAAATGCTGATTGTTCAGATTGGTAGAAACATACACCTCATTTTTCTCCATGTCTTTTCCCACTACATAGTAGGGTAGCCCGCCGCCCACATCAAGGCCATGACGCTGCCCCAAGGTGTAATAGATGGCGCCATCGTGGCTGCCGAGCACTTGGTTATTCGCCTGATCGATGATAGCACCTGGTTTTGTCTCTACATATTGGCCCAAGAACTCACGCATACCGATTTGTCCAACAAAACAAATGCCCTGGCTATCTTTTTTGGCAGCAGTATAGAGGCCTCGTGCTTCAGCCATGCGTCGCACCTCGGGTTTCGTAAAGTCACCAAGTGGGAATAATGTGTGCGCCAATGCAGCGCCAGTTACCCGATACAGAAAGTATGTTTGATCTTTGTTTTCATCAGCTGCTTTGGCCAAGTTAGCTACAGTTGGCGACACTGTGATAGTCCGTGCATAATGCCCTGTTGCAATCATATCCGCGCCTTGTTCCAACGCCAGCTCCAAAAACAGTTTGAATTTTACTTTTTGGTTGCACATAATATCTGGATTTGGTGTACGACCTGCCCGATATTCATCTATCATGTAGTGAACTACTTTGTGGCGATATTCCTTTTCGAAATCAACTACACGAAAATCAATACCTAGCTGCACGGCAACCCTTTTTGCATCGGCTAAATCATCGGCCCACGGACAGCGCATGCCTGGCAAATCTTGTGTCCAATTTTTCATGTAGACGCCCGTTACATCATAGCCTTGCTCGACTAAAAGCGCGGCCGTCAAACTAGAATCAACACCTCCGCTCATTCCCACAAAAACTTTTTTCACTACTGGCTTTGCCCCACATAAAACGCCAATATTTTTACTACTTCACCACCAGCCAGCCACCAACCACGTGGTGTGAGCCACCACCACTGGGACCAGTCGGTATCGTGTCTAGTTGGGTGATTACGCAGCACAATATCACCGCCAACTGCCGCGTGAAATTCTAGGCTTGCACGTCGTTGGTGATATGGCGAAGTCACCAAAATTACGTCATCAATACTGTATTGCTGAAACACTGTCGTTGTCTTCATGGCATTTTGTTTGGTTGTCTGCGCGAAATTTTCTATCAAAATATCGTCTGGGGAAACACCCGCATCGATGGCCTGCCGCTTCATAACTTCGGCATTGCTTGGCCCCGAAGTATCTTTGGCAGCACCTGAAAAAATCAATTTCTTGCCCCAACCAAGTTTAAAAAGCTCGATAGCTTCAAGCACGCGCTCGGACGTATTGCCTCCGCTAATTGCCACCACGGCATCGGCCTTTTGGCACACACCCTCAAGACTTGGCAATGTTTGACACTGCGCCAAATCATCGGGTGCAAGATAACTCCCTAGCATGGCTGTACCTGCCACCAGTAGCACAATAAATAGGGTGACCATCTTAATCACGATGTACCCTTTCGTATTCCGCTGCAACCTCATCACCAATAATTTCCGCAGCACGCTGCATCGTTTCTTCATCGGATAATCTACCTAGCGTTATACGTAGACTGCCGTCAGCTATCTCGGCAGGAAGACCGATGGCCTCTAGCACATGAGAACGCGTACCTTTGTTGGCTGCACATGCGCTACCTGTTGCAACCAGGACTCCACGTGCTTCTAACCGAAACACTAGTCGTTCACCATCTAGATCGGGAAACGCAATATGGAGAGTACCGGGCAAGCGTCGTTTCGCATGACCCGAAACGACCGCAGAGGGAAAGCGCTGACACAACGTAGCTTGCAGTGTATCACGCAATTTTGCGAGTCGTGTTGCTTCTGTTGGACGACGCGTAGTGGCCAGCACGGCAGCCTCGCTAAAGCCTACAACGCCCGCGACATTTTCAGTACCGCTGCGCAATCCTCGTTCCTGGCCGCCGCCAAAAATCAATGGCTGCTTGGTGACACCAGGCTTCAACCACAACAAACCAACTTGTTTTGGTCCATACATCTTGCCGCTATTTAGCGTTATCATATCAACTCCTAGTCGTGCCACATGCACATCGATATGTCCAAATCCTTGCGACGCATCAGTATGCAAATAGAGAGGAGTTGTCTCGCCCGCCAAAGCCCTGCGTGCGCGCTCGGCTGCTACCACCAGTGAAATTTCCTTTAATGGCTGGATAGTTCCGATTTCGTTGTTGGCGAGCTGAATACTAACAAGCTGTGTAGCCGGCTGCAAAGCTGCCGTTATCGCCTCGGCTGTTATGATTCCCTGTTTTGTTGGCTGTACGAATGTATGATTGTACTGCTGCGCAGTTGTGATTACCGCGTGATGCTCAATAGCAGAAGTAACCACGTGCCCAGAAATTCCGTGAAATGCTAAGTTGATCGACTCGGTAGCACCGGCTGTTATCACCAGCTCATCGCCCTTGGCACCAAATGTTGCGGCCAGTCGAGATTTAGCCGCGTCATATTCACGTCGTACCTGCACTGCTGGTGCGTAGGGGCTCGACGGATTAAAGAAATTTGCACTAAAATATGGCTGCATAACAGCTCGCACATGCTCGTCTACCGGAGTAGCAGCAGCGTAGTCTAAATATAAAAAATCACCAGACATTACCTGGCTTATTATACCGCACTCTAGGGGTGTTTAGCTGAGTTTATACCCAGTTTTCGGATCACGCCGATAGATCTCACGCATCACTCGTTCATAGTAACTTTGTACGGCTAGGCCAAAGTTTTGTAGCTCACTTCCTTCTAAAAAGCTGTAGCGTGAGCCGTCTTGTACTTTTAGCACACCGTTTTTCTGTACTTCATATCTTGTCGTAACTGAATGTTGCACACTCTTTTCATCTTTGTATTCTTCATGCCAAATCCAGGTATCGGCGTCAAGGCTAAAGAATTCACGGCGATGACCTGCAGGTATCGGTCCAAACAGTTCTTTTCCAATTTCACTTTCCAGCTGTATTAGCTGACGCTCTGTTACCGCTTTTTCTGGGCTGGTTTTTGGCACTTTTAGAAAACTAGCCGGATCATCGCTGCCAGTAAGCATTGTGAAAACTTGTCGAAATAGATGGTTCATTAGGCCGCCCTACTTTCTGGAATTTCGTAATTTTCTGGGGTTTTAGACTGAGGAAATCCGACAACGTTACTGTCGAGGGGATGCTGGCTACCAAGCACGTCTTGACGGGCTGCATGCAAATTATTTCCAACAGCGAGCGCATAGTCCCGTATGTGCTCCTCACTACTACTAGGCTTCTCTTTAGTACCTGCGTTATACACTGCTTGCACGTCCCGTAACGCACGGGCTGCATCAAGCGACATCAACCCACTATTTTTATTAAAATCTACAGCAGCACCGTCTGCAAACGATGTTCCGCGAGTATCTGGCTGTTTTGGTGGCATGATAAACCTCCTACCTCACTTTTGTAGATGTTATGTAGTTACTGTTTATATAGAAAACAATTGTGAGGCGTTCGCTGAGGTAATGGTAGCAATTTCGTCTAAAGTTTTGTTGCGACGCAGAGCATGATGCTCGGCTATCAACCTCACAAACGCTGACTCGTTTATTTTACCACGGTGTGGCACAGGTGTCAAGAATGGTGCATCTGTTTCAAAAAGCATATGTTCTAAAGGGATAGCATCATACATTTTCTGCTGATTTTCATCTTTTGTAAATGTAGAGATGCCATTGATACCCACATATAGCCCCTTTGAAAGCGCATGCTCCATATTTGACAAATTATCAGTATAGCTGTGAAGTACGCCTCTAAGGCCTTGAAAATTGCTAAAAATAGGCCAAAAATCATCAAACGCGTCACGAACATGAAACGAAACCGGCAAGTTGTACTCAGTTGCCCACTGCAGCTGCTGCTCTAGCACTTTTATTTGTACATTGCGAGGTGAATTCATGTAATGATAATCCAGCCCAATCTCGCCAATGCCAACAATCGCGCCAGCATGCTCGGCAGATGAATCTAGATGTTCACGTAGAAGCTGATGTATGCCGTCGCAGCCTTCACTACTATCGTGCGGATGTAGCCCTATAATTGCCCATGTCTCTGGATGGTGTTTCGCAAACTCAATTGCTTCCTGCGACGTAGCCTTCGTTGTGCCAACACAGATCATCCGTACATGAGCTGCAATCGCTCGCTGGTAAACAGCTTCACGCTGGCTATCACTGTAAAATGCCGACTCGTGTATGTGGCAGTGCGTGTCAATCAGCATGTATTAGGAACCTTGTTTTTGCTGTGGAGGCTGAGTGTGAAGGTATTTTTTAGGGAACATCACACCTTCCACCGCTACCACTACACCACTTTCAAACATAGTATGAATATAGCTAGCTGTGTTTGGCAAAAATGGCACCAGCAAATCGGCAATCTGTAGCAAATTTCCAACGCAGTGCGCCAACACTTCTGATAGATGGCCTTCTGCATCCGAGTCTTTCTCTGTATTCTTGGCAATTTCCCATGGTTTTACTTCGTCAATATATTGGTTTACCGAGCGTATCATCGTCCAAACTTCGTCTAGGGCACGATTGAATTCAAAATTTTCCATGGCACTGCGGTATGGCTGCATATCGTGTTCACCTTGTGGCGCATCACCAATCACACCCGCCTGGTACCGTGTAAGCATATTGGCAACTCGACTTACTAGATTGCCTAGGTCATTGGCTAACTCGGTATTATATGCAGTTTCAAACTTTTCCCATGTGAAATCACCATCGTCTAGTGTAGGAATATGACGTCCGAAATAGTAACGAAACGCATCTACGCCGTAATTGTCTATAACCTCATTTGGGTCTACTACATTTCCTACTGTCTTGCTCATCTTGCTGCCACCACTAGAAATATGGCCATGCACCAGTAGTGTTTTTGGCAGCCCAAGCCCGATGCCAAGCAACATAGCTGGCCAAATACCAGCATGGAAACGCAAAATATCTTTGCCTACCACCTGCACGTCGGCCGGCCAATACTCTTTCCAGTCTATATTGTCGGGGTAGCCGAGTACCGTCACATAGTTCGACAACGCGTCTACCCACACGTACACGACTTGGCTATCATCGCCAGGAACGCTAACGCCCCACGATAAGCTCTTGCGTGGACGAGATATCGATACATCTTTCACGCCATCTTTTATTAATTCTAGAAATTCTTTTTTACGAAACGATGGTACGATCTTCATTTTGCCAGTTTCGATTGCGTCTCGTATCTTGTCAGTGAACTCACTTGTTTTTAGAAAGTAGTTTTCCTCGACAACCTGTTCGTACGGAGTTTGATGATCGGGGCAAACGCCATTTGTCTGTTCAACTTCTTTGTCAGTAAAGAACGCCTCGTGCCCTACACAATACCAACCTTGATACGTATTTTTGTAGATATGCGGCTGTAGTTGTTGCCAAATATACTGCACGGCTCCTTTGTGATGGCCGTCGGTCGTACGAATAAAGTCTGTGTAGCTGGCTCCAACTTTTTTCATTAATACTTCAAAGTTTACATATGACGCATCAGTAAATGCCTGTGGGTCAAGCCCAGCCTCTGCCGCCTTGGCAGCGATTTTGTTGCCGTGTTCATCGGTACCTACTTGAAAACGTACTTCATGACCATTCTGCCGTTGATACCGAGCCCAAATATCCGCCACCAAATAGTCGAGGGCATTGCCAATGTGCGGAGTGCCGTTGACGTATGGAATCGCCGTAGTAATGTATAATTTTTTTCCCATTACCTTCATTATACCAGTATTCTATGTGAAGGGTTCGTGCCTACGTAGATACTAAATAAGCTGAGCAACTACGGCAGAGCGGTCATTACTATCACGCTGAGAGTGGGAAAAATAATTTGGATCTGTGGCCGTAGTAACAGGC
>JAGOVX010000035.1 GCA_018060465.1 Candidatus Saccharimonadota bacterium
GCGCTAGACCGTGCCATAAAACTACGCGACAATGCAAAAAACCAAGTGGAGCTGGAAAAAGCACACCAATTGGTGGATCGTCATATTGTACGCTTGAAAGTTGCAGATTTGCACAGGCGACACCGACGCTAGCGGCATCGAACGCTCAAAGTTTTTTGTGATTTCATAGTAGGAGCGCGCCATCACGGCGCGTTTCTACTATTAAACCCACCTATTCTCAATAAAACACAGTAACACATCCCTTCCGATCGGAAGCAATGTGTTACTAAAAATGCAGCTCAGAAGATTCGTATACCCGTACATATTCTTGCAGGCCATACGTTACTATTTCAGATCGCAAATAGTCTATAGAGTCGTATTTCGTTTGCCATACGCTTCGTTGGATTTGTTCAAATTTTAACTGTCGTAGCAATGTTCGTAGATGATTACGTTTTGCTTTTTCTATCTCGGGAACGTCAAAAATCAGCAGTAGTTTTGCTCCCTTTGGAAGGAGCGTTGGTTCGTAGAGTACAAGCTGCGCGGTGCCTTTTTGCGTAAGTCGCGGAATTCCTGCGGTATCAACTTGTATCAGGTCTTTTTTGAGGAGTCGATAGTAGGCAGTTTTTATCGACTCTTTAGACGCATTTGATTTACCAAGTGTATCGAGATCGTTGAAAAACTGATTTGGCTTGAAGGCAAGCTTTAGGTTTGCTTCGGTGTAGGGCACCAGCGCAGAAAGTACGTAGTGAGTAGCTGATACGTACTTCTTTTGTAGTCGCTCAGTGTTTTTACTCATCACATAAATAGTAACACATTGCTTCCGATCGGAAGGAATGTGTTACTAGATTTATAGCTTGTGGTGGGTCTGGATGGATGGACGGGGGTATCGAGTTGGTTTTGGCATTGTTTGGGAAGAATTGGTATGGTTTCGATACAGCCGAATGCGCTTCTACTTTTGGCTATCTAGTATGTTTCGTACTTCGGTGGTGTTTTTTGTTTGCATTAGCTGGTGGCGAAGTTCGCTTGCGCCGTTAAAATCGCGAATGTATACTTTGAAAAATCGCTTTAATGTTTCAAACGGACGGCTTAACTGGGGCTGGTAAGTGTCGTACAAGTCTAAGTGGTAGTGCAGCAAGCTAATAAGCCGAAGCCTTGTTTCGTCTGAGGCTGCTATTGGCATAGAAGTTGTATTTTCGGTGTTGGTTGATGCAGACGCCGAAGCTTCAAAACAAAATGGATCATGAAAAACACCACGGCCGATCATAATTCCGTCGATACCAGGATATTTTTGTACGAGATCCAGCCCGGCTGCCCTATTTTCGATATCACCATTGATTGTAAGCAATGTGTGTGGCGCAATGTCATCACGCAACGCGATGATGTCTGATACTAGCTCGTAGTGGGCTGCCACCTTGCTCATTTCCTTTTTGGTGCGCAAATGAATAGTTAGGTTTGCGATATCTTGACGCAGCACATGCCCGAGCCATTCCTGCCATTCATCGGCGCGGCTGTAGCCTAGGCGCGTTTTTACGCTGACTGGTAGGCCGGCAGTTTTGGCTGCTGCTATAACATCGGCGGCTAGTTCTGGAGTGCGAATCATGGCTGCGCCACCGCCTGCTTTTATTGCGCTGGCGTCTGGGCAGCCCATATTGATATCGATACCATGATAGCCAAGTGCCGCACAGTGTGCTGCTAGGGCGGCAATATCATCGGGTATGGCACCCCAAAGCTGTGCAATGATGGGATTTTCGTCGGCTGTTTTTATTAGCCGGCCACCAGTTGCGTTGTCGCCGGCGTGCACCCAACCAGTGGCGTTTGTAAATTCGGTAAAAAATATATCTGGCGCACTGGCCTTCTTTACTACTTGGCGAAATACAACATCAGTCACAGCCTCCATAGGGGCTAGCGCAAAAAATGGAGTAGGAAGTTGTTGCCAAACGTTCATAAGTAGATAAATTATATCATAAATGAGATAAAATAAAAACGCCTCACATCAGATACAAACAGTGTTTCTATCGAATGTGAGACGGGCAGGAATGATACACCCGATTTTGCGCTCCCTTTGTTGTGGAAGCGTCTCGTGCATATCAGTGAACCTTGTGTGCGATTTCCGCAAGAAACGTACTTACGCAGCGAAGGTTACGCTTGCCACACAGCTTTTTGTAAATTCTGTTGCTCGGCTCGATTCTCATCAGCCGGGTCAGATACTCAAAATCTTTGCCGTAGCTGCTTTTGCATGACGGAGTGCACATATCTGTACACCTTCCTGGTTGTCGGGAAAGGTGTCCCGGGCGGTATTAGAAGTATGAGTTCTTATACCGCCCGGGACGGGTTGGTTGGGAGTATTGGTGATGTCACTGGATGTGCCATAAAAAATACTTCCCGATTTTCCTCCACACACATGTGCAGAGGAAGTGTGTGTTCAACAGACGAGGACGCCCCCCGGCCTTAGCTACGTACGCGCCCTCGTCTGTTGATAATCCGACACCCCCCGGTATCGGGCTGCGTAATGGAAAAAAATTCAAGAATTTGCATCCTCGGCACATCTCCATTACGAGATTTGTATCATTCCTGCCTATTAAGGTGCTAGGAGGAAATCAACAGATATAACCATACACACTGTATATAGCTGTATCTGCTGACCTCTACTACCTTAGCATATGGTATTTTAATGTATACTCATAGTTTTGTCAATACCCACTACTAAATATGGGTAGAATGGAGTATAGTTGACAAAAAGAGTACATGTGATATAGTAATTTCAGCTCATGCTTCGATAGCCAGAGCCGTACCCCGCAGTTTGTTGGGTACGCACATTTCGGTTTCAACTACGATTAAAGGAGTACCAATGCGGTTCATTCGTATTGCTAGCGCTGCGATCACTGCAGCAACCCTAGCGCTTGGCGCTATGGGAAGCGCCACTGCTGCCGATGGCGACAGCACTTTGACGGTGCGTGATAACACCGTCATTATGCACCCGGATACGGGTGGCACGATTGGCGTCGCTTCCGAGCTTAATGCTGGTGACTGGCTTTGCCAGGTGCTTGCATCAGATAACGATGTGATGTCGGTGTATGCAGACACCGTATTGGCTCAGGTGTACCTGAATGCTTCGGCTCCAGGCAGCTACGTGTTGACCTGGAAGGCGTGCAACGACAACAGCCTTCCTGTGGTTCACAGGATCAAAGTTGTCGTTAAGGCCGTCGCACAAGTGACGGTGCGACACCTGCGTAAGGCACGAGGCTTGCACGTCTATCGTGCCAAAAACCCCAACAGCAATGTGCTGTGGTGGGATGGCCAAGTTGCGCTCGACGGCACGGCGACCTGTCTGTATGGCAGGTTCACCGAGGCCAGCCCTGAGGGCAGCGTGGTGGTAGGGCCAGCCGCCACGAAGAAGTTCAGGTCGCAGTTTGGACCTAAGTACCTGGACTGGGTCTGCACTACTCCAGATGGAACCATGGTCGGGTTCCACGACACCAGTAACCCTGGTGCTCGCAGTCTTGCCCACGCGTGGGGCAAGACGTTCAAGTAGTTGAAGCTCTTGGCTGGTGGGGTGCTGCAACGCACCTCACCAGCCAAAAGAATTACTGTATGTTTTAGGTTTGCTATGCACCCACGAGGGTGTTTTATTTTTACTTCTCGGCAAGTAACGCTGCTTCAAAGTGTAGTATACCGTTGTAATCTGGCGAAAGATGCGTGATATCGGGTAGATTTAGGGATACGATGTGTGCATATACAGCTTCCACGAGCCGGCTAAAATCGTCCATTTCTGACGTACTAAACTCGAGTTCAAGTGTAGCAATAGCACCAGTCGGTGTAGGTTCGACGAACTGAATAATCCCCTTTTCAACACGGTAATTATGGTAATCGCGCGAGTTCTCTACGAGAAGTTTATAAAACATTAACTGCTGTTTATACTTGTGAAGTTTAATTTTTTCGTATTCATTTTTTGCCTGCCAACTAGTGGCTGGCTTGCCCGTTTTGTAATCGGTAACTGAAATCGTTTTGGACTGTGCGTCGAATGATACAAGGTCGAGGGCGCCCGTGAGGCGGGCATTCTGCAAGACAACGTGTTGATTGCCAAAGCCTAATTCGGCTTTTTGTGCAGATGTAAAGCTGGCGTATTTTTGCTGTAAAAATACATGCAGCGCATCGGTGCCTCGCTTGGCGAAATGTTCGTGATCGGTCGGGTGCAACCATTTTTCAGTAAGGGCCGTTTCAAAATCGTGCACTACATCTTCGGCTGGTTTTTTGCTGCCGTGTGCCGCTACGTGCATGTGTGCTCGTTGCAATGCAGTATGTATGGCTGATCCAAAGGCTGCCGATGGGCTCATGGCTTGGGGGAAACGCAGTAGATTATTCAATAGGAAATATTGAGGCCCACCGCGAGATATGTCGAGAAAATTATTTAAATGTGTAGCACTGAGTTTGTAGTGTTCCATGGTCGGTGCTAAGAGCTGGCTCATGGTGCTTTGCGGTAATGAAACAATCGGACGATACCATTCATTTTGCAGTTGCGCTGTTTGTTCAATGGTGGAAATAGTGTCACTACAATGCGACGGCTCCCAATCGTTGCCGGTCAAAAAACTGGCGCGAGCTGTTGCGGTATCGCTGTCGTTTTGCAGGCTATAGCTAATAGTAAGTGTGTTGCGTGCGCGAGTCATTGCTACAAAAAATAACCGTAGGCGTTCATCGAAGCTATCGCCAGCAGGTGCAAGTGGCAGATTTTCGGGATACGAAATATTGCGCGAACGTATACGGACTCGTTCACCCCACGAACTATCTATCGCACCGTGTATATACACATGGTCGAACTCAAGGCCTTTTGCTTTGTGGGCAGTCATTAGGTTTACGGCACTCGTTTGTGCCTGGCTGCGTGCTCGAACACTAGTAATGCCGACGCCTAGCTGATGATGTGTGTCGATAAATTCTATAAAATCATGTAATTTCAGCGGGGCACCCGGGTGATATTCACGTAATTTAGCGCGAATTGTGCGTAGGGCTTCCAGGTACAACATGTACTGGTTTGGTGCCGTGTTTCGTGTTTCATCGTCAAAAAAGTAGTGATAGAGTGGCGAGCAAAATGGTTCTGAAACTTCAGCGCCAACAGTCGGCACTCCTAGCAAGGTATCGAGTATATATTCGGCTGGTTGTACCAAGCTCGCGTGCGCCTGGGTAATAAGCCACGTGTGAATACTCATAAAACTAGGCTGTGCAGCCATTTCCTCTAGCCAACCAGAATGATGACTATAGGCGGCAAGCGACAGCTTCCATATATCTTCTGCTGGAATATTCCAGGCTGGATGTGCGAGAAGTTGTGGCAACAATGCATCGGCTTTATCGAGCTGTTGGGTCGCAATATGGCTAATAATTTTTGCAAGCAATTCCAGCTGTACTATCACATCACTTTCTAGCACATTGTCGCGTCGTTCGTAGTTTACCGAGATATCTGCTGCTGCAAAATATGGCAAAAGATTGACCAGTTCATGGTGACGGCGAGCGATAACCGTAATCTCAGATGCATCCGTTCCTTCGGCAATCTGCTGAGATATTAGTCGAACAAGCTGCGCACGTTCATCATCGATACGGCTATATTCTTGTAGTTTGACATAACTTTTTTGCGTGATTTGATTGGCGTGCAACGTTTTGTCGAGCTCGGCAATGGTATGTTCTAGACGTTCAGACCCTTGGCAAATCACTTGCCGTGCTTTTTCCAAAATTGGCTGGGCCGAACGATAATTTTCAACTAGCGTCACCAGCCGAGCGTTCTTGTAATGATCGCGGAAGTTTAAGATGTTGCCTACTTCGGCGCCTTGAAAACTATAGATAGCTTGGTCGTCATCACCCACAACCATGATATTTGGCTCATCGCCATTTTCGTAGGAGGTTAGGCTATGCAAAATACGTGCCTGGGCTAGGTTGGTGTCTTGAAACTCGTCTACCAAAATATACTGATATTGCTCTTGGATATTGTAGCGAAGCTCGGGAAATACTTCGATTGCATGCACGACGCGTAGTACCATGTCGTCAAAATCGTATAGCTCGGCTTCCTGCATATGCAGCAGGTATTGGTAGTACACATGACTCAGTGCACGTAGTTTGGCAATACGTTTTCGGTCTTTAAAGACAAATACTCCGGCATCATTTTTTTCTAGGTACTTATTTTTCCATGCAGTGATGGGTTTAGGAGATTTCGTACTCGTTGCCTCATCCACTGCGTGAGCAATGCTGACTGCTATGACATTGCAAAGAGGCGTAATGCCTGGTGGCAGCGTTGGCTGCGGTATGTTGGCTGCCAGGTGGGCTATAGGCGTAAGGGCGCTGATTGTTTTCATACTACTGCGAGCGCTAAATACGGTAGCTATATTTTTTTCTAGCGCATCAAGTACTTGCTCGTTGGCGTCAAGCACCAGCAAAAGTTCGTCGCTTGTGAGTCCACTCTTTTTTAATTCTGAAATTGTAGTGATAGTGTCGGCGATATGGGTATACTCGCCGTTCATCTTGCTCGCCAAGGGATTGTTGTGGTCGAGTTGATCGAAAATATTGCGTAGCAAATCGTAGATACTTAGCTGATCGGCAGGGCGAAAATTGGCGCCATTATAAAAGTATTGATTGTAGCGGTTTATTATATCGCTCCCGAAACTATGGAATGTGTGAATGGCAACTTTGTAGGCGTGCGGGCCAATAATCTGCTCGAGCCGTTCGCGCATGGCGCGTGCGCCACTTTCTGTAAATGTTAGACATAAAATATTTTCTGGCAACGTGTCTGTTTTTTGTAAAATATTGGCTACACGCATACTGAGAAGCTCGGTCTTGCCGGTGCCTGGCCCCGCAATCACCATCAGGGGGCCGTCTATTGTGTCGACGGCCATTTTTTGCTGAGAATTTAAGTTCGCATACCTTGTTGTAAAATCCATTACTTCTATTATAGCGTGTTAGGAAGCCGAGTTGTTGGAGAAGTGATATAATTACGCCAGATGGAAAGCGAAATTTATGATGATATTGCACTCGAGCAAATAGCCAAAACAAAATTTGGCGTTCCCCTAGAGATTGATCATGTGCTACTACGCCATGTGCCGGTAAGCCGTGTTGCCTACGCAACAGTGTTCCTAACATCTAGTAAACAGCTGTATGTGTATATTTCTGGTACTTCAAAACTGCTACTAAAAGATATTACAACAATTCTTTCACGTATGGGGCTTTTGCCAGAACAGTACATGCCACCAAAAGGTCGCCCACGGTATTTTGATGAAATTGGTAGCGAAAAGTTTATGGCAGTATTTCCTGGTCGGCATACTCCGCTACCAGAAGATTTAATGTACTATCGTACCTTGGCACCGTACAACCCTGCCCTTGTGCAAATTCGTGAAGTAAAAAATGGCGAGATAAAGCACTACGACGCCGATGCCTCGAGCAATTGGCGAGTTGGTGCAAAATTTAGCTATCGTCGCATTAAAGCAATATAATTTGCCGCACCCATTCTACGCAGCATTCCTATACAAACGGACAAGCTGAAGTGTCTGATGTGGTAACTTCGCCAGTAGTACTACGGTGAAATCTCCAGGTTGATGTTTCGCGCAGTTTATACGCAATAACATAGGAAGTGCCATTAATTTCCGACGCAGGAAACGTAAAAGTACAGCCATTTATAACATAGGTGACTGCACTGCCAGAGCCAGCGCCTTTTGTCAGATAGTATACGTAGTCACCACTACTTTGAGGTACGGTGCACGTACCCGAGCACGGGAAGGCCGAAAACTTTCCAGTCGTGAGCGTTCTCAGTGGGACATTGAGTTTTGACGAAATAGTGCTAGTTTGACCGACTGACGGTGCCGTGTTGGTAGGAGCGGTGCCCAAAAGAACCGTTGCTGACGGATATTCTACGTTGTTTGAGTAGTAACGCTCGGCACCATTTATGATGGCACGTGCGAGATTTTTTGCCTGGCCATCGTAGGCTTTATTTTGATATTGAATATAGCCGAGCACCGAAATGCCGGACAGAATGGTTATAATGGCCGCTACAATCATTAATTCAACCAAAGTAAAACCACGTTGTTTCATGTTACTACTGTAATCAAGCGACGCCTCTGCGTCAATGGTGCTTATGGTTTTAGGTCGAGTACAACCAGGTGCTCGATGTGGGGTGTACAGGGAAAGAAGTTGTAGCCTTGATGCGCGCGAATGCCATATTTTTCAGCTAATATCGCAACGTCTCGAGCCTGAGTAACGGGGTTGCAGCTAAGGTAGATAATACGAGGTGGCAGTACCTCCAGTATGCGTTCGGCCACTGCATCGTGCAAACCAGCGCGCGGTGGGTCAACAATAATGAGCGAATCTTCGGTAATGTAATCGAGGGCCTTTTCGCTGGGTGCAAGTACGGCATTGGAGGTTTTCCCAAGTCGAGCAATATTTTCTTTCATTTCGCGTACGGCATGTTCGTCTATCTCGACAAGAGTAGTTGCATCACCACCGATGGTCAAGCCAATAGTGCCAACGCCGGAGTAAAGGTAGACAACCTTGCTGGTGTTGTGT
>JAGOVX010000036.1 GCA_018060465.1 Candidatus Saccharimonadota bacterium
TGTGTATAAGAGACAGATACCGAGCTGATACTGGCCGACCTAGAAACTGTCGACAAGCGATTGCTCGCCCTAGCCAAAGAAGCCAAGGCCAAGCCCGCCGCCCGTGAGCAACTTTCCTATATTGAAAGCTTGAAACGCCACCTCGAAGCTGGCACACCGCTCAATGCCCTGCCGTCACTCGATATCGAGCTAATTCGCGATTTACACCTGCTGACTGCAAAACCGGTTATCTATGTGTTCAATGTCGACGAAAACAGCCTGACAGACAGTAGCCACAATACAGCACTTGCGGCACTCGTTGCACCCGCTGAAAGCTTATTTGTCTGCGCCAAACTAGAAGAAGAACTAAAAGGCCTCGACACAGCCGATGCTCATGAACTACTAGAAAGTTACGGGGTGCAAAAATCTGGCTTAGAGCAAATGATCTATGCTGCCTACCACACCCTGGGCTTGCAGAGCTACCTAACGGCAGGCCCCAAAGAAGTTCGCGCCTGGACAATAAAACAGGGTGCGACAGCCCCCCAAGCAGCCGGCGTGATTCACACCGATTTTGAAAAAGGCTTTATTGCGGCACAAGTCGTTGCCTACCCCGACCTCGTAGCCGCGGGTTCAGAGGCAGCTGCCCGTGCTGCCGGTAAGCTACGTACCGAGGGCAAAGACTATGTCATGCAGCCAGATGATATCGTAGAATTTCGATTTAATGTGACGAAATAACTACCGGATGGTTTGCAACAAATAAAATCGTTCCTTGTTGCCTTTGCTACCCGCAACTTCGCTATCCGACTTGTCCAAAATCACGTAATATTGCTTGACCCAAAGCTCAAATTCTTTCAGTATTTCACGGCGTACCGAGTCATTTTTTATGACGCCCTTATTTACCTGGTGCCTACCCGCTTCAAACTGTGGCTTTAGCATGGCCACAACTTGCGTATGCGGGCTACACAGCGTCGCAATGTGCGGTAAAATCTCGCGCAAACTAATAAAGCTCACATCCATCACCACAATATCAGGGCGCTCCCCCAAAATCACATCATCCCCCCCTTTAGAAGGTACGACCTTCTGAGGTGTGGGAAATGTGAATACGTTGCGGATATCTGTTTTTTCGTGCAGCTCGATCCGAGTATCGTTGCGTAGCGACGGGTGTAGCTGATCGGTACCAACATCAACCGCAATCACCTTTTTTGCACCATTCTGCAGTGCAAAATCTGTAAAACCACCGGTGCTACTACCCACATCCAGCACAGTTTTACCGGCAAACTCCACGCCCAGTAGCGTCGCGACACTCGCAAGCTTCAGCCCTGCCCGACTGACAAAGCGCTCGCTCGCCGCAAGCACAATCTGAGCCGTCTCGCCCACAAAATGCCCAGGCTTTTGCACTACCCGACCATCCACAACAACTTTGCCAAGCTTGATCCAGCTCTCGGCTTCCGACCGAGAACGCACCAATTTTTGGGCCACCATTGCCTGATCAAGTCGTTGCTTCATGAGGTATTTACTCGTCACTAGTGACTGGTGACTAGCTTATTTCTTCCGTTCGCGGTATGCACCAGTTTCTGTATCAACACTCACCACATCACCCACCTTAATAAAGGCCGGCACACGAATAGCAGCACCAGTCTCTAGCGTGGCATCTTTTTGTACCGAGCCACTGGTATCTCCCTTTACTACTTCTTCGGTGTAGGTAATCTCCAGAAAGACGTTTTTTGGTAATTCAACAGTAATCACACGATCGCCAAAGAACTGCAAGCCTAGGCTTTCGCCTTCTTTCAAGTAGTCTTTGGCGCTGTCTACGATATCGGCACCTAGCTCGAACTGTTCGAAACTTTGTGGGTCCATAAAGTGGTAGCGTTCACCATCGGCATACAAATACTGCACCGTTTTTGTAGAAACTTCGGCACGTTCTATCTTGTCTTGTCCTTTGAACGTTTTCGGAATCACACTCCCATCGAGCAAATTCTTCAAACGAACATTTACAATACTACCGCCACGCCCCATCACCTTTTGGCCGTATTCAACAACACGATACGGCGTGCCTTCTAGCTGGCACACGGTACCTTTTTTTAAATCAGTTGGTTGATACATATCATAGTCTCCAGTCTTCAGTTGCTAGTCGTTAGTAGTAGTTGTCAGCTTTTTTCTAAACGCTGTAATAATTTTTGAGATCTCGATACATCGAGCATTACATTCAGTGTACCTGTCTGCTGAAATATATCCAAGATCGCGAGCAATAAGAAGTTGCGCACGTAGTTCAGCACAAGAACCCCGAGCGATCACCAAAAAGTGGCTAAAATCTTTGCTCGTATGTCGCTCAAATCCCTCGGCAATATTGGAAGGAACGGATACAGCACAACGCTGCATTTGGCTTGCAAGACCAAACATCTCTGACTTCGGAAATTGTCCTGTCATTTTGTAGATATCCACAGCGAGCTCATGCGATTTTTGCCAGACAATTAACTCGGTAAAGTCTTTTGCTGTCGCCATTATGCTCTGCCCCCACTAGCCACTAATTACTTGTTACTAGTTACTAGTTACTAGTTACTGGCCACTCTTACTATTTTATTACCCTTGTGTCACGAATGGCAGTAATGCCAAGTGACGTGCACGCTTGATCGCAACAGCAAGTTGACGCTGCTGCTTTAGGCTTAGGCCAGTTTTCGAGATTGGCTCGATCTGACCATATGCGTTGATGTACCGCATCAATGTTTTGACATCTTTATAATCAAAATACGTAGTTACATCTTTTTTAAATCGTTTTGGTGACATATACACTTCTCCTTACATTGGTTATGAATCTGTATACCGCACCGGGGCGAGGCCACAAAGGGGCGTCTCGCCGCAGTATGCACGTATATACAGTAGGTATTAGAATGGAATTTCGCTAAGGTCAATCGGCTTGTCGTCGATATCGTCTACCACAACGTCTTTCGACTTGCCTTTGGCAGGTGCACTCGACTGGTTGTTAGTAGAGCTGTCTCCTGATGGGCCATCCAAGAATGTTACATCAGTAGCCACAACTTCAACTTTGCTGCGTTTCTTGCCGGTTTCTTTGTCATCCCAGCTATCCTGGCGCAAGCGTCCTTGTACCAAACAACGACGGCCTTTTGATAGATACTGGTTCACTAGTTCACCTAGTTTTTCCCAGGCAGTTACATCAAAAAAATCGGCTTGGTCGTCTTGGCCACCGCGATCTACCGCGATTGAAAAACTCGCAATGCTTTTTCCGGTTGTGGTAGTGCGCATCTCTGGGTCGCGCGTAAGGCGTCCCATCAGTATGACTTGGTTGATACTCTTTGCCATATGGCGTCCCCCTTATTCTTCTGATTCGTCGTCACTACTGTCTTTTTTGGCAGCAGCTAGTTTTGCTCGTACTTTATCATCGGTTTTTACCAACAAGTACCGCAGTACGTCATCGGTAATGTTTAATGTGCTCGATATTTTGGCTGGTGCAGCAGCTGGTAGCATCAGGTCAAACGACACGTATACGGCAAAATCTTGCTTTTTCACGCGATACGCCAAGCGTTTCTTGCCCCAATTGTCTTCCTTTTTTACTTCACCACCGTGAGTCGTGACCAAATCACGTACGGTTTTTAGGCTTTTTTCTAGATCTGCCTCTCGATCAGGGTGGATAAGAACTGTTAGTTCATACTCCATATAGACTCCTCCTTTGGAATCCTGTCCATCAAATGACGAACGGATGCTTACTTTGTTGCGAGTAAGCTTAGGTTGATAACAGGAGTAATTATATCAAAAAAACAGCACTACGTCCAGCGCACTAGGCTTTGTCGTCTTCGCTAGAGCCAAATACATCGTCCAAGCTTGATATCAGCACTTCACGCGGCCGTGAGCCATCAGCAGCACCTATCACGCCTTGTTCTTCCATTTCCTCAATAATACGAGCTGCTCGAGCATACCCGATACGCAAGCGACGCTGCAATAGACTCGTCGAAGCCTTGCCGCTTTCCACTACCACCCGCAGCGCATCCTTGTACATGTCATCGCCACCTTCGTGTTCAAAGTCCATCACCACACCACCCTTGCCATTTAGCTGTACAGGCTGCGACACAACTTCATCGTTGTATTGTGGTGCAGATTGCATGCGAAGGTAGTCTGTCACCTTACCAACTTCTTCATCCATCACCCACGCACCCTGAATACGGCGAGGTTTTGGCATTTCAGCCGTCTTCAGCAACATATCTCCCTGTCCCAACAGCTTTTCAGCTCCTACTTGGTCTAGGATAGTACGCGAGTCTACCTGACTTGCCACCGTAAAGGCAATACGAGCCGGAATATTGGCCTTGATAAGCCCCGTGATCACATCAACGCTCGGGCGCTGCGTTGCCAGCACCAGGTGAATACCAACCGCGCGAGCCTTCTGCGCCAAACGAACAATCAATGATTCCACGTCACGCGCAGCAACCATCATCAGGTCGGCCAACTCGTCGATCACTATTACAATGTACGGCATTGCACCGTTTTCAACCTGTTGAGTAATACCATCTTCATCTTCGACAGCGATCGTTTTTGAGGATGTTTGTATTTTTTGATTATAGCTTTTGATATCGCGTAGTTTCTCGGCCGCCAGCAATTTGTAGCGACGCTCCATCTCGTTGACCGCCCATTTTAATGCGCTTATCGTCTTTTCTGGCTCTGTAATAACAGGTGTCAGTAGATGTGGAATATCCTCGTAAGGCGCCATTTCAACTTGCTTTGGGTCTACCAAAATAAGCTTCATTTCACTCGGGCTATTGCGATACAACAAGCTCGACAGGAGCGCATTGATCATCACCGACTTTCCCGAACCAGTTTGACCAGCAATCAACACATGCGGCATCTTATTTAGTAGCCCCACCACAGATTCACCAGAGATATCACGACCAATCGCAAAACTAAGTGGTTCACGAGCCGTCTCCCACTGCTTGCTTTCTAGGATTCCCCGCAAACGAACATCGGCAGCCTTGCGATTTGGCACCTCGATACCCACTGCGCGCTGGCCAGGAATAGGTGCCTCAATACGCAAACTCGATGCCGCCAAATTTAGCGCCAGGTTCGTTTCCAACGCGGTAATACGCGTCAACTTCACGCCACTTGGCGGACGCAGTGTATATTGGGTAACTTTTGGCCCAATGTTTGCGCCTTCCATCTCGACATCAATACTAAATTCGCCCAACGTCTCTTTTATAATATCTGCGTTGTGCTTCACATCGCCAGCATCGGCAGGACTTTGCTTTTTCTCGAGTAAATTGACACCAGGGCCTTTCCAGTTCGGGTCATTGGCTGTTACCAAGGCCGCACGTTCTTCGGCTGCCTTGTCTGGTATCACACTACTTTTTAGGCTCGACAGCCGTGCTTGCTTTTTGCTTTCGTCAGGGTCAAGCGTCGGTACGCCGGCATTTAGTTTAAACTCACCCGCGCTGCTGCTTTCAGCCGCTTTTCGCATAATGCCATCATTGGCTTTTTGCTCGTCGTCAAGTTTGCTACGTCGAATCATGCCCCACAACTTCTTTAGAAGCTCTAGTGGTGATACGCGTAGTACAAACAGCATCGTCAAGGCAATAAATACCATGTAGACAAATGCTGCGACTCCCTTTTCAACCAATGCCAGCACGCCGCTATTCAGCGTGTCGCCTAAATACCCACCAGTCGAAACCGTATTGGCATCCGCGCGTAGCAACCCAAACAAACCTGCACACCACGCAACCAGCAAAAGTGAGGCAAATTTGGTAGCAAATGGCAGTCGGTTGTCTTCGCTTTTAAAAATCTCTACCGCTATATACACAAATACGAGGGGCAATACATACACCGCATAACCGACAGCTGAAATTGCCGCCTTTTGCAGCCATTCCATCACTGGACCACCCACACCAAACCACGCAACTATCAATAAAATCGAGAGTACGATCAATAACACAGCACCAACTTGCTTCCAAAAGCCACTTGGCACCATTGGTTGTTGCATGCTTCGGTTTTGAGCTTTCGCCCTCTTGCTGCTTCGTTTTTTTCTTTTAGCCATAACTGTTTATATTGTACTACAGGTTTACTCTATTATTGTAGCATAAATTACCACGAAATGCAAGCGCGCGGATGGTATAAATGCAAATGTCCGCCCCAGAAGGAGCAAACATTCGCTCAACTTTAGGGGCGGATCAGCCGATCACGTTAGTACAGGCTTGTATGTACTATTGAACTCCGTAGCCCATTTCCTGATATCGGCAATTGTTACGCCATCAGGCAGAAAGACCAAGATCTCGCGTTTGCCGCGAGATTCGCAGGTCACCCCTTTATGACGGCGTTCTAGTGACCGCATCAGGGCGTCCCTGTATTGGATCACGTTACATCCGCCAGGTTGTGGGGGAATATATACAACAACTGCTTCGTAAATGATAACTTTACGCATGCTCTCTCCTACGCTGTCGAGGGAATGTCTCTGTGGTCGAGCTCGTGATTACTATACCGTGAACAACAAGACTATACAAGCATGAGAACTATCTGCGCAGGCGCCCTTACTATTTTTCTACGTCATCTGGAAGTGTATAGCCGCGCATCGTTGCTTCACCGACTAATCTCCAGAATGTGTGTGGCAAGCTGACAACTGGCTGCGTTTCGTCAACTGGAATATGTGCTGCCTGCAGCGGATGCAAGCCTATACCGCCGTCACGCATGCGCTCAATCGAGCTAGGCTCATCAAGGCGCATATCGTCGCCGTCTCTAAATGCAGGTACGGCCGTGTCGACCAACAATAGATCTTCTTGGCCGTTATTCACATACAAATAGGCCTCACCTGGCCGTATAGTTACCTTGCCACCTTGCCGTAAGTCAATGATATCAGTCACAGTACTATTGTTGCGCGTTCGTAGTAGATAGCCATTGCCTTGCAAAACTTCTACCGCAAAGGTTGCGTCAGGTTCGGGTTTTGTAACACACACAGGTTCAGTGCAGCCACCCGGAAAGATGCGAAAAACCGCCGTGTCACCGTTTTCTGGTAGTGATGTACCATCATCGGCGGTACACATCGCAAGGCTATAGCCGTAGTCGGCATAATGCCCCTCAAACGGTACATCATGCAACTTGCTGCCTGCTGGAGGAGTATATATACGAGAAACTGCGGTATCTGCTCTATGAGGTGTGTCGATAGAGTGCTTCATTACATATATTTTAGCATATTTCTGGTATATTACAATGCTTTGCTACCCAGATGGTAGCCATACCCTTAATAGCCGCGGCTATCGAAATGCTGTTTTGGTGCAGTGGCTTCACTATCTGGCACTTGCTTTGGCGGCAATTGACGTGCGGCAGGCCGCCTGAAGGCTGGCTGTTGCTCATGAGCTTGCGGTTGTGGCTGTGACTGTGGTTGTGGCTGCGACTGCGGCTTGGCAGCTCCTCCACCACCAATCTCATTGATTACTGGAATAACAATAGGCGTTCGACGTGTTTGGTCATACAAAATGTGCGTAATCTCGTCTTTGATTTCCTTTTTCATTTGGTCAAGGTCAACTTTTTTACCCATAAAAGCACGGGCAACTTTTTGCTTTAGATACTGACGAATCAAGCCCATCAGCTCCTCGCTATCGCGTAGGTAAATAAATCCGCGACTAATGATGTCAGGGCTCGTGAGCAAGCGGCCAGTGCCTTTTTGCACCGTGAGTACCACCACGAACATACCTTCGTTGCCCATATGTATACGATCTTTTAGCACTACCTCGCTCACCACTGCACCACTGTCGTCGTACATAATACCACCTACTGGCACGCGTCCATTTTTCTTGGCGCCCGCAGTAGTGATCTCAATAATATCACCAGCATCACACACAAATATGTTGTCGCGAGGAATACCGGCTTCTTTCTCGGCTAACTCGGCATTGTGCACGAGCATGTGAAATTCACCGTGAATTGGCAAGTAATACGTTGGATGAAGTGCATTGATAAGTTTGACGTGATCGTCGTAGTACCCATGCCCCGAAAGGTGTAGAGGACCAATGCCCGTCAAGTGAGTTTTACCATTTTGGATTACATCGCTTCCCTCACGCATCAAACCGTCGACCGTACGCACAACGTACTTTTCATTGCCTGGAATTGGGTTTGAGCTAAATACTACTACATCGGAGTTTTTAATCTTGATGTGCTTGTGCGCACCAGATGCCATGCGGTTCAAAACCGCATGGCATCTGGTGCGCACAAGCACATCAAGATTAAAAACTCCGATGTAGTAGTATTTAGCTCAAACCCAATTCCAGGCAATGAAAAGT
>JAGOVX010000037.1 GCA_018060465.1 Candidatus Saccharimonadota bacterium
CGACAAGACTGGTTCACATCTGTTAAAATGATCTAGCGCGACGGCATACCGCGACGTGACATAGTAATACCCTGGAGAGGTGACCGAGTGGTTGATGGTACTGGTCTTGAAAACCAGCGTGGGGCAACTCACCGCGAGTTCGAATCTCGCCCTCTCCGCCAGAATTAAAAAATGACCTTTTTGGTCGTTTTTTAATTTCGTCTACTTATTCTCAGAGTGAAACCCGGAGCGTTGTCAGCGGTATTGAACTAACGAACACTCCGGGGGTGGACACAGTGGGACCAGTATACTATACAGTTGTACCGCTCGCGCCACCAGAGGCGAAGCTAGTTAGGATAAAATTGATGATCGCAAATGAAAGCAGCGCGATGATAACACCAACAATGGCATATAGTATGGTGTTTTTTGCCGCGGTTACAGCTGTAGCGTTACCACCAGAGACGACGTAGCGTAGCCCACCAATGATAATCATAATGACTGAAACTGCACCTAGCACAAACAAGAGAACATTTGTGATGGTACGAAAGATCCCTGTGTTTCCAAATAGGTTTCCAGTTTGTTGGGTGCCTCGAGCAGCGTTGGCACCGTCTTGTACTGTAGAGTCGAAGACAGCTCCTGCCACTGGGGCAATCGCAACAGATGCCACAAAGGCTGCGCTTATGATTGTAGGCATAATGGTTCGAATGAGTTTTAACATGACAGCAATTGTCTCCTTTAATTTCTATATAAAACTATAGACAATCATGTAAAAAAAGTCTACTATTCGCCTCTGTTATATGCTACAATAGATCCAGTTAGCCCGGCTATCTGGAGGAGTACCCAAGTGGCTGAAGGGGACGGTTTGCTAAATCGTTAGACTGGAGAGATCTGGTGCGGGAGTTCGAATCTCCCCTCCTCCGCCAAATTATGAAATGACCTTCTGGTCATTTTTTAATTTTACTGGAGGGGGCGAGATTCGAACTCCCGCGCAATTTGCGTAGCAAATTGGTGGCGAGTGCTATAGTAGCAATAGTATGGGTAATGTAACTATTTCACATTTTACCGCGGCCATTTTTGATATGGACGGCACGATGATACAAAACATGGCGTATCATACACGGGCATGGCGAGATTTTGTCAATCGCTACGACATCGACATCACAGATGGAAATCTTTGGAAGGCTATTTCCGGAAAAAAGAATACTGCGATACTTGCATCGTTATTCTCGAGAGAACTGACAGCGCGTGAAGTAACGGCATATTCTGAAGAAAAAGAAGCCATATATCGCGAGCTGTATAGGGAGCATATAGAAGAAGTAGAGGGCTTATCTGTATTTATAGACACACTTCACAAGCTTGGTTTACGAACTGCAATTGCTACAACCTCGCCAAAGAAAAATTACACATTTGTACTGAATAGCCTAGGCTTAATGGAAAAGTTTGAGGTGATTTTAGGGGATGAAGACGTGAAACATGGCAAACCAAACCCTGAAATATACAAGAAAACGGCAGCTGCCTTGGGCGTATCTCCATCGGACTGCATTGCGTTTGAAGATTCGCCACCTGGCGTGCAATCTGCAAAACGTGCCGGTATGACAGTTGTTGGCATAGTCACATCGCATGCTCCTGATGAGCTTCAGGGCGCGGATTACACCGTCGCAAACTTTACCGAATTAATGTAAATACCAACACATCTAGCGTGCCTACAGCTATAAAAGTAGCCGTATCAGCACTGCTTATGCTCATGGTACAATATTGGTATGGAGCCAGGTCTACAACCGACTGAAACACAACCAGACTCAGTAGTCTCGCAGGCAGCGCAGCCTCAGGCTGTAATGAGTGAAGACCAGACAATTCAATGGCAGTCGCCAGAATATGTTTCTAGCGTGCGAACACCAATGTGGTATCTAGTATTTTGGGCTACAGTGGTAGTGGTGATGATTTTGGCCGGATTTTTTATGAAGTCGTGGTCATTTGTGCTGCTAATCCCTGTCATGGCGTTTGCCCTTACTATTTATACGCACCGTCCTGCACACATGATGCAGTATGTGGTGAGTCCAAAAGGCTTGTATATCAACGAGCAGGTACATGTATTTGACGAATTCAAGAGTTTTAGTGTGCTTCAAGACGAGGCGCTCCCTACGTTAGTATTGACGCCGGTGCGGCGATTTCGGCCCGCCGTTACTGTACACTTCCCTGATGAAGTAGGCGAACAGTTGGTAGACTTTATGGGTACGCAACTTCCAATGGAAGACGCGAGGACAGACGTGTTCGATACTTTGGTAAAAAAGCTGCGTCTTTAGCAACTTTTGTGTAGATACACTTTCTATGGTACCTCTATAAATTACGACATAATGTCGTAATTTTATAAAAAAGCTTGCAAAAACCATAACCGCAATATACAATACAGGCATTGTTTGTAGACACAAACAGGTGGAAAAATAAAAAACAAGGAAAAAACATGCGCAAAATAAAAATATTTGGATTTTTTTTGGCTTTGTTTGCTCTTGGCATATGGGGGTTATCTACTATGCCGGCAACAAAAGCTGCCCCAATATCATGTAGTGGTAAATCCTACACGGTACGAACAACAGACGGCGTAAACGGCAAGCCGTACTCTCAGGTGTACGAGGTGGTTGATAATGGAACGTCAATCGATCTAAACACCATATTGAACACTCCTGATGGGCTTACACTGGGTGGTCAAAATATCAAGGATGAGACTGCATTTCCAAATGGCTTTACGTTGAATGGACTTGCCTACAACCCTGTAGATGGCTACATGTATGCGGCGCATATTGATCCATCTGGAATAACCTCATCGAATGACCTATACCGAATTCATAGCGATGGGCATCTAGAGCTTGTTGGTACTATCAACTTTGGCACCAACAACAATATGAAAGGTGCTACCTTTAGCACAACAGGAACCTACTATGGCTTTGGCCACTCTGGACCAGATACGTATGTCTACACAGTTACTGGCCTTGACGCTGCGCCTGGTACGCCAGCAACAATTTCTTCACAGCAACAGTTGTCTCAGTATGTACAGATGGGTGACGTAATTTACGACCATACATCGAATACCCTTTACGCAATGGACAACGACACCGGTCGGCTGTACACCGTAAACGCATCAACAGGTGTTACAACCGCGGTAGCAGGAAGCGTTCCTATGGGAAGTGGCGTCAGTATGGGGCCAAATGGTGTGGGAAGCATGTTTATGACGGCAAATGGCGGTATGATGGCTTACATCAATAACAACTCTGGCAATACCCAAGGACTGTTGGTAACGGTGAATAAAACAACCAACCAACTTGACCTTGCAAAGTCTGGTCCAACCACCTTTAACAGCGACGGTGCATCATGTGTACCAGTAACAAATAAGATAGATACCATCAAGTCAGCTGTTTCAGCGACTGCGGTAAATAGCACGACATTTAACGTTGTCTATTCTATCGGTGTAAAGAACACGGGCTTGGTATCCGACCCATATGTACAGCTGGTAGATGATCTATCACAAACCTTTTCATCGGGCTCTCCTGCGGTAACGGTTACAAACCTAGCCGTATCAGCCGGTACGTGTACAAAGAACAATTCGTATAACGGTACCTCTGATATTCGATTGTTGGCTGGTTCCGATACCTTAAGCGCCGGAGAAAGTTGTACATTGAGCGTCACGGTGCATCTCGTGTACGGGGCTGCCGCAAATGTTCCTACAGGACAGCAGTTAAATACAGTGCTCGCGAGTACCACTGCAAGCGGACCAAATGACGGCCATACCTACTCAGGTTCAAATCCAGTAGATCCATTTAACTTGTTGGCTGACGATGCATCAACTGATGGCTCAAGCTTCCCGGCTTCAGCAGGTTCTGATACACCTACGCCAACACCTGTTGTGCTAGGGTACTACGTTGTCGACGTTGTTAAATCTGTCGGTACCGTCACAACGGTAAACGATACTACCTATTCGGTGCCCTACACAGTGGTAGTTGGAAACACAGCAACTACAACCCTACCGAATGTACAGGTTTCAGACAACCTCAGCCAAACATTTGCTGATGGTTCGCCAACGATTGAAGTTACTGCCAAATCGGTAACGAATGGTTCATGTACGATTAACAGTTCATTTAACGGAACCTCGGTGTTTGGACTACTAAGCGGTACAACCTCGCTCAGTACTGGCCAATCATGTACGATTGCATTTACTGTCAAATTAACCTACCCAGATCGCGACAGTGTTCCTAAGACAGAACAAGATAACGTTGCGTACGCGAGTTCTGTGACAAGTGGTCCAAACGCAGGCCACACCTATCCAGCTAACGGTCCACAGCAACCTAGCGGTGCGCTTGCACACGATGATTCTACTAATGCAACCGAACTACCTTCGAGTGCAAACGGAGATACATCAAGTCCAACCCCTGTTCAGTTCACACTTGCTGATACCGGAATTAGTAGCGCAGTACTGCCTGCTATTGGAGGCCTGTTGATTGCAGTTGGTATGCTGCTGACACGTCTTCCACGGACTCGTCGAAGCGTCATTAAAATCTAGGATCTCGTATGAGCTTGCCAAAGTTAAAACGTCGTAGAGGACGATATGCGGGCTGGAAACTGCTTGTCCTTGCGGTAGTGATCGTTAGCAGCGGGCTATACATGCTCCTACTGACTGCTGCACCGTATGTTGTGCCTATCGATAAAACTGCGGTTGAAACAGCGCTCAAAAATCGGCCAGCTATCAAAGAAAATCGACTGTATATACCAGAGATGGGTGTCAACGTACCTATCAATGAGATTGTAAATGGTAACGATGCGCAGGCGTTATTCAACGGCGCAGCGCATCGAGCCGCACAAAGTGGCAATCCAAAAGACGGCGGCAATTTCGTACTGGCGGCACATCGTTTTAGCTTGGGTATAACACCAGGAAACGTTGTACAAAAGTCACCATTTTTTCACATCGACAGGTTGAAAGTAAAAGACCTTGTGTATGTAGATTGGCTAGGAGAACGGTATACGTACCGCATCAATTCGCTAAGTTCCGTGGCTCCAACGCAAGTTTCTATAGAGGCGAGAACTGCTTTGCCACAGCTCACCTTTTATTCATGCGGCCTTGGTGGCGAGCGAGATAATCGAATTGTTGCGATGGCAAAACCTGTAGAATAGCCACTCGGTATGAACTTTCTGTAGATAGGTTGCTAAAACGGTAGTTTTGCTTGCGCATATTACCTCTGTTATGATACAATCAATCTCGTCTGCTACTACAGTAGAAGCACCTTATAGTTACACTATGCGAGTTTATTTTTTTTAAATAAATTCGCAGTATGCACCCGTAGCTCAGCTGGATAGAGTGTCGGCTTGCGGAGCCGAAGGTCGTGTGTTCGAATCACGCCGGGTGTACCATAGTGAAATTACAGATTGAGACTGGCTCGAATGCCAGTCTCTATTTTGTTACGCACAAAAAGTGGTTCTATAACTTACGATCTCCAGCGGAGTACAGGAGCACGAATGATAGGTGTGAGCGCGAGAAGCTAGCTAGGCCTCAGAGTATTGTAGCTTGCAATTTGATACCATAAAGATATGAAGATTTACGTGTGTCACTCTACAGCATTTGATTACAAAACCGAGCTATATGAACCTTTAAAGAGTCATTTTGGTGCAAGCCATGACCTAGTATTACCGCACGAAGCCGAATCTGATTTTCATTCTAAAACTGTCATTAACTCGAGTGATTTGATTTTAGCCGAAGTCTCCTACCCTTCTACAGGACAAGGCATTGAGCTTGGCTGGGCAGATAGCGCTCAAAAACCCATCATCTGTTTTCACAGGTCTGATGTGCACCCATCTGCTGCGCTACAGTATATTTCGTCGGCTATAACAACCTATCACGATACCGATGACATGATAGACAAGCTAACTGACGCAATACAATCGTAACTATATCGCGTCGGGTATGTAACCAGTAGAGTAGGTACTAATTATTAAATTGGTAGGTTTGTGTTTGGTCGTATGTCGGCGTAAGGGCACGTTGTTGCAAGCCATTTTGTGCGACTAGCGCAATAACAATGACGGCTGCGATCATCGCAAGTACTCCGAGGATAAGGCATATAATGTATGCAACTTTCAAGTTTTTTGCCCATACCCTATCTCGATTTGTGGTGACTAACGGCATATTCGACGCGTCGGTTGAAGTACCGTGTAGCAAAAAGAAGTCCACAACTCCCCAAACCACAAGAACTAGCATGATAGGTATAGCTACAAAGTTTACAAATGGAATCGCGGATAAAATAGATACAACAAGATACACCCAGAAACGCACCTTACCGCTGTCTTCGCCTCGATACCAGCGGGCAAGTCCCATGGGTCCTGTGAAAAATGCCAAAACCACCATTGTAAGGTAGCTACGAGGCTCCCCTGCACTACTCGGCGCAGCGTTCATGACTGCTGGTTGTGGTGCAGCTTGTGTTTGTGGCATTGGACTAGGTGTTGATGCCTGTGATTGATCCATAAATCTCTCCTTTTGAATACTATGTAGCGCAGTATAGCATAAGTGGTACAGAGGAAGACAGTGTCTGTTGGTATAGCCCTCGACGCGCTATACTACGGTATATATCTATGCAGACAAGTATATTTGAGATAGCAATTCATGAAATCAACGGCTGGCGTATCGGCCACTTGCCCACTGCTATAAGTACGCGCCTGCCATCACGCGGACTTTGCCTGGCTGACGCTGCCATACACGACCACCACGTGAAACTAGTACTCGAGCCAGACGGTCGGGGCAGCCACTGGTTTCGTGTGGATGATGAGTTGGCGCAAAAACTTGCGATAGATG
This sequence comes from Candidatus Saccharimonadota bacterium, assembly GCA_018060465.1. Classification (GTDB taxonomy): domain Bacteria; phylum Patescibacteriota; class Saccharimonadia; order Saccharimonadales; family Saccharimonadaceae; genus UBA1020. The sequence continues at coordinate 6,809 of JAGOVX010000037.1, forward strand.
TGGGCGATACAGTGAAGATTCAGCTTACACCTACCAAAGATTGGCCAGAACCAAACGTGCCGGCTGATATTCAGGCTGCGCTCGAGGGCGACCCTGATGCATACGAACTATGGAATGATGTAACGCCAATGGCGCGCTGGGATTGGATTCGCTGGATTGTTTCGACGCACAACCCCACCACTCGAGAGAAACGGATACATGTGACACTCGACAAGCTGCACAAGGGCACTCGTCGCCCCTGCTGCTTCAACCGCGCTATGTGTTGCGAACCACATGTTTCAAAAGGTGGTGTGTTACTACAGTCGGATAACTAATGCCTAAAGAGGTAGATATCTGATAAAATAAAAATGCATGGAGAGGTGCAGGAGTGGTTGAACTGGCCGCTCTCGAAAAGCGGTATACGGCAACGTATCGAGGGTTCGAATCCCTCCCTCTCCGCCAATTCGAAACTTTTCGAAGAATTGTCGTCCAAACGGACGGCTTTTTCTTTACTCTCACGCAGTGTCAGCCAGATGTTTTCTTGGGGGGAATGAGATTTTGCACGCGGCAGGAGCCGCGCTTTTTTGTCTTTCAAAAACAGGTTCAATCCGTCCATTTGTAAAAATGCCTGTTTCATCTCTCCCAATTCATTAGTTTTTGCGGTTGTGTTGAGGTCGGTAGCTTGTTTTAGCCACTCACGCAGAGGTTCAACCCACGCATTACTCGCAATCGTCAATGTGCTTATCTGTTCCTCCAGCGTCTTTTTCATAGACATCAGCTCTACTTGTTTTGCCCTGTATGTGTCTTGGTCAATATCTTGATCGAGGTAGCTATCGAGTAAGCGTTGAAGTTTAGTCTGTATATCCTGTACTTTGTTTTGTGCGTCAGCGATATACACCGCAGAACTTCGTCCCGCTTTCTGCTCGTCCTCTAGGAGCATTGCTTCTAGTTCCACCGCCCATGACTTCGGCAGGGCATAGCTTTGTAGGATATCGGACAACTGCTCCATCAGGGCGGGTTCGGTAATAGTCGGTTCTTTGCAGGCAATCGTTTTATGCTTCCTTGAGCAACGATAGTAGACATACTCGTGAACATTGCCGTTTTTCTGGTGCTTCACTTTCTTTTCTGCCGTAATCGCCATACCGCAGCCACCACACGCCACCAGACCGCATAGGGCTTGCGGTTCGTTCACGCCTTTGCGTTTATGTCCTCGACGCTCTAGCGTCGTCTGTACGCGGTCAAACAGTCTCTTCGTTATAATTGGTGTATGTTTGCCCTCATGCACCTCACCAGCGTAGCGAAAATGCCCGTAATATAGCGGGTTAGTGAGCATTTTCTTGATTCGGTCTTTTTTAAGCAGTAAACCGCCCTTTGTTTTTATGCCTTTACTCGCTAGAAAGTCAGCAAT